>JAJBVF010000480.1 GCA_020859965.1 Clostridiales bacterium | reverse complement strand
TCAGACATCTGCCGTATATCGCGGCACTATGGAGATATCCGTTTATCCCGTCAAAAGGCACCCCCGTAAAAGGATCCTCCGCGCCGCAAAAATATTTCAGACCATATCGGTTTTCCACGCTTACCAACAGGTGCCCATCAGGCTTCAGATGCGCAGCCCAGTTCCTGAGACGGCATGTAAGATCACCGGCCTTTCCATGAACATCCGCGTTGCCTTTCGAAACAGCTGCCACGGGAATATTATCCACGGAAAACTCCTCTGCGGAAAGCTCCTCCGATCGATCTGCCGGTTCTCCCAGAACAACAATATAGTCAAACCGTTCCTGCGGCAGCTCTTCTCTGGCAGACAAACAGGTTACTTTCTGAACACGGCGGCAAAACAGTTCCTTTATGGAAGCTGCTCGGGTACCGATGGCGAGAAGTGACGCTTCCGGAGCAAATTCATACCAGTTGAGGATGGATTGCCCCAGCGGACCGTTCTGCAGCCTGATCATATCTTTTCTGCATAATTCTGATTTACATTCTGATTTCATAGGTTCGCCTTTATCAATTGCTTTTTTAATCTCTTTACGGGGTGCTTTATGGAACGCTTTGCTGATTGCCTTATTCATAATCATTTTGCGTAATCCGGTATTTTGCGCAGCCGGATCTCCATGAGTTCCCGAAGGTTAATGTCGCGCCGGCCACCCCACAATTCATCGTCAATCCAGACCTGTCCATACATCTTCCGGTCTTCCGTGGAGCAGTAGCGGAGAAATGCCTCAAAAGGCATGGCCGCATCGTGGGCGCGAAATCCGGTTCCGCTTTCGTATTTTGAAAAATAGTTCATATAGTCGCTGACAAAATCCAGCGCCCCCTTTTGCATGGCAAGAACGATTTCCCGGTAACCAGGGGCTGGTCCGCTGTCATAGACAGGTTTGAGGTCTTCCGTATAACCAACGCAGGATGCGGCTGGTTCCAGGTAGGAATACTCCCGAAGAGAGGATTCCATATATGGGTTAAAATCAAAGAAGGCCCGGATTTTCTTTCCGGTGCGATATTCACAGCGATAATGCTCTCTGGCATCTGTATGAAAATAATACATAAACGGGGCTATATTTGCAGCGTTATAAATTGCCGCTGCACTCCGTCCACTGTAGCCCATATCAAAAACCGCGCTCTGTTCGGATAAGGGTGCCTCCTCATTATGCAATAGATATTCCGAAATCCGCCCGACCGCCCGGCGATGCTTCCGCGCATCATATTTTGTGCGGATAAAATCGGCGATAAACTCGTGCCAGGTTTCCCTTGTAAAAGCCTCATCAGGAGGAAATGCTGTGTGTGCAGCGGAAGCCTCTTCCCCGGAAATAGAATTTTCCAGAAAATCCAGAGCCTCGTCCTTTGTGCAAAAAGCAAGCAGCCGCAGGATTTTCCGGGGCGTCTGGTAAGAGATATCCACCGGCAGGCCAAAAAGATCCTCCGGCGCCGTCAGCATCGCCGGAAGCAGGGAAAGCCTCGACGCATGCAGATAGCCAGATGGCGGAAGCTCCGGATAATACGCACGGCAGATCTCATACGCCTTCATCGGAAGATATCCATCGCGCGCCATGAACACCATCTTCTGCGCCTGATCGCGGCGCAGATTCTCCGCCAGCCACCGGACAAGAGCAAGCACTTCCATTCCAAGCGCTCCATAACCGACAAAATAAGGATCTGTATTATAATCCGATTCGCGGTTAAACGGGCGGAACGGATCGTCAAAATATTTTTCCGCGGCCATCGCGCGCATGCAGCCGATTCCCACGGAATTTTGGGCGGCTTCCCAGTCCGTCAGATCCGCGCAGATTTTTTCAACCTGATGAGCACAGCCGTGCGTCTCATATGCGTCAAGCGCTTTTGGCAGCCACGCGCATTGAAATCCACGGGAATCCGCGATCCGGCAGTCCGCCTCCAGGTTATCACCGATGTGAAAAATATCGCAGGGCGCCAGATCCATGGCTTCTGAGACTGCGTCATAAAGATGTCCGGTAATCTTTCGCAGAGCATATTCGGAGGATACAAAAATACGCGAAACAGCACCATAGCCATTCTTTTGAGCCAGAAGAGCAATCTGTTCGCGGCTTAAATACATGTCCGAGATCAGTATGACCGGCTTTCCGGTGGCGATGGCGCGGTCAAACAAAAGCTTCCCGCTTTTTCTCTGAACACAGAGCTCCAGCTCCAGTTCAAATTCCAGCTGTTTCATGGCATTTGCCACATCCGCGGCGAGATGAAACTCATCGATCATTACCTGATAAATCTCATCCAGGCCGAAGTCTTCCTTTCTGATGCCTTCTTTTCTAAGGTTTTCTTTTTTAAACTCTTTTTTCCCAAGTTCTTTTTTTTCGGGTTCTTCTTTTTTGAATTCTTCTCTTTTGAATTCTTCTTTTCTAAATTCTTCTTTTCTAAATTCTTCTTTTCTAAATTCTTCTTTTCCGGAATCTGCAATTCCAGCTTTTACTGTTGCAATGTTTATTATTGCTTGTTCTGTTGTCGCAAGGCCTGCCGTTACAAAGTCAGCTGTTCCAAAGCCCGACGAGGGTGCGTTTCCAATTCTGCGTCTGAGGAAGGCTTCCGCCTCAACACGAAGCCGCCGAAAGCTGATCTGTGCCCCGGAAAGGCGCGCAAATTTCTCATCCATCAGTTCATACAGGTCATCCGGACGGGCGAGCGGACGAACGATCAGTGTGTCAAACAGGTCAAAACTGATGGCCTTCACAGCGGGACTTTCGAAAGCCTCCGCAATCTCATCGAGACTATGATATTCCCATTTTGGCCGGTTGTTTTTCATAAATTCAAATTCCTCTTTCCTGTGGCTGATTTTCGCGGTTCGACAAGCGAGCGCCTCTTTTCCTCACAATTTTCTGCACTGTTTTCTCCTGATTCACCGGAGGAAAGCTTCATCCCTGCACTGTTTTTCCCTGATTCACCGGACGAACGGTTCGTCCCTGCACCATTTTTTCCCGAATTGCCGGACGGAACCATCAGCTGACCATGCCCCACGATGGTGGGGAAGTGTGCCGCAATATGCGGACGGTCCATGATAAACTGCCGAAACGCATAGTGCAATCTTTTTTGGGGTGACAGCAACCGCCTGCGCAGTGCGGTTACGCCTTCCTGATGAGCGCATGCCTGATCTGCGCGGATTTCAGGAAGTTTTTCTTCCGGGCAGACGCGGGGACGAAGATTATAAGAAGCCCTTTGAATATCCAGATCCTCCAGCAGCAGAGAATCTTTCCTGGATTCGCCCAGTGCGGCAGCTCCCTTTGAAGTCATTGCCAGGACAAGGGAAAGTCCTCTTCTGTCCATTTGCTCCTGCTTTTCTCTATGTGCTGCAAACGGAAGGGATCGAGATTCCTTTGTTTTTCGGGAAGAGGAATCGTCAGACCGGGTAAATGAGCGCATTGCTTCTTCAAAATCCCCGCACTTCCAGAAGTCCGAGAGAATGATATCCGAAAAATGCCGGTCAGAAAATCTGCATTCATGGCAGGAAAGGCGCTGCATGGAGGAGCGGAGGAAGCAGAAAAAGTAAGGATCCGACATGGCTGTTTTCCTGTATGTTTTTCCATTTTCAAATTCTGCAAGAAAGCAATATTGCCCCCATCCGTAATATTTATCCCGGAAAGAAAGCCGGACGATCCGTGAACGGTATCTCTTTTCAAGTGTGTCAAGATAATCCCGCAGCGTTCCCTGCGCAGTCACCGCGCCGCAGGTAAAATCTACGGTCAGAAGATTATCATAAGGTCTGCCCAGAAAACTCACAAGCCCGGCCACCTGACAGGGCGTACCGCAGAAAAGCACTTCCCTGCCAGTTTCCAGCTGTCTTTTTACCCTTTTCAGGTGATCACCGATATAGCTTTCCACATATTTGCTGGTAAGCAGCCGCTCCAGCGGCATGTGATCCGTATCCGTAAGATATGCCGTCTTATGCCTGGTATCATAATAGCAGCCAAAGACGATGCCGTCTCTTTGAAGTACACGCTCAGCCAGCGCATAAAATGCGCCGCCGGAGGATGATTTTTCTACCACTTCCGGTTCTCTGTGCCGGGCAGCACAGGCACAAAGCGGAAGACATCTCTCTTCGTCCGTACCCGAATTCTGCAGAAGAGGACAGACTTTCTCACAGCGCCCGCACCGGATACATTTTTCCGGACGGACGACCGGCATCACAAACCCATATGGATCGGTTTCCTGCCCGATCGCACCGACCGGACAGATATTTCTGCAGGCCATACAGCCGGTGCAGGTTTCCTTTATCTGAATCATGCCATCCTCCAAATATACTGATCTACATCCCAAGTTCTACCAGATTCTCATACCCGGCTTTCTCAAGTGCCTGTTTATATTCATCCCTCTTATAATGCGAAACACTCAGAAGCACCGGCGTCAAAATCCGTTCTTCGCTGCTGCACGCCGACTCCTCCGCCTCTTTTTCATTTCCGTTCCCAATCTCAAGAAGCGGAAATCCGCGGAAGGAATTCCGCTCTTTTTCAAGTACAAGAATGCCTTTGACGACCAGATCCAGCGCACCCGCCAGCCCGATCGCCCGCTCTGTATAGATGCCCGTCCCGCAAAGATAGACCTCCCGCGCCGTGTGCAAAACTGCCTCATCCAATAGCCTTGTCGCTGCCTTTGTCTCTGTCGCCGCCTTTGTCTCCGGCTCTGCGGCGGATGATTGCCGCGTAAAACTGCTTTCTATGTACCGGCAGGTATCCGCGCCCAGAATATCCTCTGCCTGTGCAGTGCCAATGGCAGTAAGCTTTACGACCTCAAACAGACGCCGTGTCTCTTCCTCTGCGCTGCCCCCGTCCTGCTGGTAAATGGTCTCTTCGGATTCCCGGTAAATCTGCCGCAAACGTCCCCAGATGTCTCTCTGCCATTTTTTGACAGCCCTTTTAAACCGGAGATCGTCCCCATAGAGGCGGTGAAGCTCCGGTTCCAGCTCAAAGGAGCGTTGAAAGCTTTTCAGATATCCTTCGATATTGGCAGCGCGAAAACCTCCCGTCATGGTAGATTTCGCGCGGATTCGCCGCAAAAAATACACCTTATGTAAAAAACAGATGCGGTGCGCCCTGCTGATCAGTTCAAACAGATACCCCACATCTTCATGCAGAATTCCCTGAATAAAAGAAAGCTGAATATCTTCCAGATAAGAACGCCGGATAAAAAAGGTAGGCACGCTCAGAGAAAAGCACTCCTCTTCCATACAATAAATCAGTGCTTCGCGCCCGTCCATGACCGGCGTATTCCGGTAGGCAATGGTTTTTATGGCAGCTTTTTGCGCAAAGGAAGAATCCTCAGCAAACTGATAGGTCTCAAAACCGGCCGCGTCCAGTTCCTGTGAGGAACAAAACCCGTACAGTTCCTCCAGCGCTTCCGGAACGATCATGTCGTCCGCATCCAGCATATAGATATATTCCCCTGTGGCATGTTTTAGCGCCAGATTGCGTCCACAGGACTGTCCCAGATTTTTCTCATGACAAAGGACCCGGATCCGGGAATCCGCAGCTGCATACTCTTCAAGGATTGATTTTGTCCTGTCTGTCGAAGCGTCATCGACACAGATAATTTCCAGATCTGTAAGTGTCTGTCTTAGTACGCTGTCCAGGCAGTCTCTTATATACGGCTCTACATTGTAGGCAGGAATCAGTACCGATACCTTAGCCATAAATCCCCCTTCCCGTGACCGCAGCGGCGTTCACTCCATTCCTTCTCTCTGTTCAGCCTCAGCTGCAGCCGCGGCGTCCCTCTCCCGAATGGCAGCCTCTGCCCTGCCGATGTCTTCCGGCAAGTCCACGCCAACGCTCTTCGAGTAAACCTTCAGAATCTTGATGCGGTAGCCATTTTCCAGAAAACGCAGCATTTCAATATCTTCCGTCCGTTCCAGGATTCCGCGCGGTGTTCGTGCATAAAAAAGCAGCGCGTCTCTTGAAAGACCATACAGACCAAGATGGCGCATATAGGAAATCCCCGTTTTGCCAGTCTCTTCCGGCGAACCCTCTCCAGAATATTGCGGTGAATAAAGAACATCCCCGTTTTTGGAGCCGGGTATCGGAGAGCGGGACAGATACAGCAGATCTCCGTTCGCGGCAGCAACAGCTTTCACAAGCGAAGTAGCTCTCACATCCTCTTTTGGTCCCAACGGTGTCATGGTATTGATGATTTCCACCTCCGGGTGCGCCATTCTGTAATCGATGATGGACTGGATCACGGAAGGCTCAATCAGAGGCTCATCTCCCTGAATATTGACAAAAAAGTCTGAATCCGAAGCAGCGGCAATCTCCCCGAGCCGGTCCGTCCCCGTGGGATGCGTATCTCTGGTCAGTTTTGCGGGAATGTCCCATTTCCGGCATTCTTCTATAATAAGCGGGCTGTCGGTAGCCACCAGGACTTCATCAAAGCCCCTGACCTGGAAAGCCTGATGGTAGACCCACCAGAGCATGGGTTTTTGGCAGATCAGCGCAAGCGGCTTCCCGGGAAAACGGGAAGACTGGTAGCGTGCCGGTATGATTCCTGTGATTTTCATTTTATCTGTACCTCCTGGTAAATATCGGTTTTTCTGGTCAGGATCTGTACTTTTGCAGAAATTCCTGCCCCAGGCAGATTTTCTCTTCGGCGCAGCGCAGTGTCTGGATCGCGGAGGAATTTACCGTCACCGCACGCCGGACATGAAAGCGCTCTTCAAAGTTCAGTACCTCCATAGGAATGTTTTTTGCTATCAGGTGCGCATCCGGAAACCGAGTCAAATAGTCCATGGGATCTCTGGGATGAGGCTTGATCAGAACTTCTCCCCCATCTGCGTATCGGTCGATCACATCCCGGTACAGCCGCGCCTGTGTCTCTTCATCCGGAAGCCGCCCGGTGAGAGCAAACGGCTCTGTCAGAAGCAGCAGGGCTATCCCGGAAGAAACGAAGGCTGTGGGCGATCCAAAATCCCCCGCTTTCTTTGCCGGCAACAGCTGACCGGTGCCCCCGGCAACACCGGCAGATGGCGACAGACCAGGATTCCCGGCAGCTTCAGCAAAATCCGGAATATCGCCGGTAAAAACAGCAAACAATGCCGCTTTCTGTTCCTTTGTCAGGGCAGCCTCCAGATCTGCTCTTGGCAGCTCCATGACCTTGTCCACGGGAATATCGAGATTTTTCTTCTGATTGACCTCAACAGCATCACAGCAGTCCGAATATCCGAACGGATTCACGCGCAGGCGCAAATACTTTCCGGAAACATATTTCCAGCTTCTTTTTTGAAATAAATACGCGTAGTGCGGACGGTTTTTCCGAATATGCTGATAAGAATTCAGACTGTCCTCATGTAGCGTATAGTGAATATGGCGGATATTCAGCCAGGTACCGGTATACCCCAGATCCCAGAACACATGGATCTGTTCGTATTGAGTCTTCCATTTCCTGTAATGATCATCCGCGCCTTCCAGTACCCGGTTCATATAACGGCAGAGCCTGCGGCGTCTCCCGGGCAGCAGCGGTTTTTCATATTGCGCATAGGGGTCTGCCTTTGCATTTTCCGGACAGACAAACACGTTTTCCACACAGCCATCCGGCATCCTTTGCAGCCGCGCAGCCAGCTCCGCCGCGGTCTCTATTCCGTGCTCCTCCAGGATCAGATCGATTCGCTCTCCCCGGGCCAATGCACGCATCAGGGAAACCAGAACCTGATAGTAAGAGGAACAGCAGTATAGCTGTTTCTTTTCTGTTGTCAGAGTTGTTGTCATAGCTGCTCTCCCTCTTCCCACAGGCCAAAAGCCGCGATCAGGTCAAAAGCAGTTCTGCGCGCGGCTTCCGCACTGCTCCTCTCCCGGTCATCGCCGCGGGAAGCGCCGCAGTCAGGATCAGCAGCCTCAGTATTCCGGTGAAGATTTCCATCGGGTCTCTCCTCATCTTCCTGCTCTGCCGTTTGGACGGCCGTCCTGTATTTTCCGCAGGCGTCACGGAATATTTTGTACAGGTAATATCTTACCGCTTTTTCCAGCTCCGGATTGCCGTCGAAAAACGGATGCATGGCCGATACATGCGCCAGGATCTGTGCACATCCTTCCACGTTTTTCATCGTCGGACGCCCCGTCATTATGGAATCAGCGCGAAAACGGCGGATAAAAAATTCTTCACTGGAGACGCGGACACTGTCGGCATGCATCAGGACATCGAAGGCGAAGGTTTCATCTTCATGAAGCATTCCTTCTGTGTAACGAATCTGGTTTTGCTCCAGAAATTCCCTGCTGTAAAAATATCTCGGCTGCGACGGCATCCAGTCCCAGTACTCCATCCACCGGACAAATACTTCCCGTCCGGACAGGATTTCCGGATATTCGCGCTTAAAATGCGCCGGATTGGAATGGAATTTCTCCCTGAGAGCGCTACTCTCATAAATAAATGAGGCGCCAAAAATCTGAACATCCAGCCTTTCCCTGATGGCTCTGCCATATAAAGTCTCCAGCGCGTCCGGCCGGATCTTGTCATCAGAATCCAGAAAATACACATATGGGGCGCGAGCAACCTGCAGTCCCCGGTTTCTCGTAGCCGCAAGTCCCATATTGCGCTCATTTTCGAAAAGACGAAATCGCGGATCCGAAGAGGCAGCTTCTTTTACAAGCTCCCAGGAGCCATCCGTTCCGGCGTCATGGATACAAATGATCTCCAGATCGCCGAGCGATTGCTGCCGGACGCTGTCCAGGCATTCTTTTATATAGGGTTCTACATTGTATACGGGGATGACTACGGAAACCTTCATAACTCTGCTCCTGCATTCTAAACGGCTTACAGCCTTCTCAAATCACTGGTCATGGAAACATATATTTTGCGTCTGTCTTTTCATTTCGATGCTGTCCTGAACAGTTGCTTTCAAATGTAACTATTCAGAACAACAGGCCACAGAACGGTTGCTTTCAAAACACCCCGTCGGCGTCCGGGCTGTGCTCCGGCACGCGTTTGGATATCGGCGGATAATGGTAATAATCATAGTAGGCACGCTTTAAATACGCTGTCACATCAGAGGGCGCGCATACGGTCAGTTCTCCAAGCTTCACCAAGCTACAGCTGTCAAACCACTCCCGGCTGTAACGTGTATGGATGAACGGGAGAAATCCATTTGACATAAAGTAATCTTTTGTCTGTTTCTTCTGATACCAGGTGCTGACCCAGTCATGAAGGCGAAAAATACATCCCGCGGGAATCCATTTCCCAACCGCTGAAAGAACGCGGACAGCGATCTGCGTCGTCCGATCACGACCGGCATATTCCTCGCGGTCCAGCCAGGCGCGATGGCCCATACCAAGGCCATAGATGCCCCGTATCATCATCATATGGAATTTGTGCGTACGCGGACTATCCGCCGCTGCATCCAGAATGAAAATATCCATAGAAAGGTGATTCTCCAGCTCTTTGCGACACTTTCCGCTAACCTTTCGGAAAATGTTGACTGGCACCGGCTCCCGGATATAGAGCACTCTGCACATAAAATCAAGAAACGCTCCTCCGCCAAAGTCGGAACAATCCAGATACCGGAAATCCTCACCGAGTTCCCCGGGAGCGATCCTGCGAAAGCGTTCAAAATCCTCACGGGTCATGGCGATATCAATATCATCGTCCCACGGGATAATCTCCCCATAGCGCAGAGAACCCAGCAGTCCCCCAAAGACCAGAAAATAGTGAAGATCGTGTTTTTTGCAGACACGGTCAATCTCCGCGAGCAGCCGATACAGGATTCCATGTACCTGTTCCAGATATGCACGCTCCCCGGCACACAGATTGCGAACATCAAAGATCTGTTCCGCCTTCCCATCCGCATCTGTACAGATGGTTCCAATCGTTTCTTGGCAGGCACGGATCTGAATGCGCGTCCCCGGCTCAGCCTGCACAGACAGACGGAGTCCTGATGTACGAATCCCGGAATCTTTGAGCACAACCGAATATTTCCCTGAAAAATCCTGCTGTTCGACACGACTCACTACATGCGGGTCTTCGTCATAGGTCAGCTGTGCGTGTTCTGTCTTTACCGCACCCAGATACCCGATCGTCACTGCAGATTGCTTCGGAGCAAAACCCGCTGTACCGCATCTCATCGCATCGGCTTGCACCGCATCCGCTTCCGTCGCACCGGGCTTTGCCGGATTCACCTGGCTCAGAAGTATTTCATATCCTCTTGCATCAAGCAGATCGGTCATTTTTTCTTATGCCTCCTTTGCTTTCCAGAGCACGTTCCAGCAGTTCGCCCGCAATCCCCCTGTCAAACGAATCCTTTTTTTCCTCCGGAACCTGGAGCAGAATTTCTTTTATCTCTTCTGTGGACAAATATTCATTGCTGCTGAAGAATTTTGCATAGCTGGGTGTTAGATGATACATTGCCGACCATTCATATTCGGCACAGCAACCCCAGGGGAAAGTGGCTCGAAGGGGTTCGACCAGCATCCTGGCTGCAGTTTCCAGCCGCTGATAGTCATACGCTTTCCCCGCATTCCGATTCAGATAATCCGCAAATCCCTCCGTCCGCAGATTTCCCGCTCCCTTACCGATTCCGGCAAGCGTCCCATCGATAATAAAGCTTCGGTGAAGTCCCGCCGTAAACGCAGCTGACGCGTTTGAAAAAGCCTGGTGCAGATTATTATGCGCATGAATTCCGACACGGATCTCTCCCGCGAGATAACGATCCGCAAGATGCAGGCGTGCAAAGACATCCTCCGGGCGCATAGAACCAAAGCTGTCGACCAGATAGACAGCCGCAAGTTCGGGGAGCTTTTTCTGCACCTCCTGAAGAAAAGCAGCAAATTCCCCGTCCGTATACCGTGTACACACCATGGGCTGCAGCATGAAAAGATAGCCTTTTTTCAGAATCATCCTTCCCTCGCTGATCGCTGCCGCAGCGTCCTTTTTGTGAAAACAGAGACGAATGCCGTCTATGCCGGAATCCCGGCAGGGCGGAAGCACATCAATGGGATATTTCCCATGATCGATCATCACCATACGTACTGTCCGGCGTCCCATAAATCTGTCCGCAGCGCAGTATTTCAGATCAGGCTGATTATCCGCCACACCACGTTCCAAAATGGATTCTTCCATCCGCTGACGCACCGGAATCTCACGGCACAGTGCTTTTAACGACGGGTACATGCTCTGCCCTTCCTGATCGGCCCTCCCGGCATCCAGGTACCCAAGCTCCACATATTCGATCCCGGATTCTTCGACTGCTTCATACAGGGCGCGCATCCGTTCTCTCCCAAACTGAAAGTCGTTTGCCCATCCGCCGTCCCGCAGCGTACAATCCAGCATACTTATCGTTTTCATAAACTCACCTTTTTAAAATATTTTTCACCATCGGCAGGCACTCCCTGAATGTCCCGGTCCGAAAATAAATCAGAAAATACAGCAGATTAGGACAGATCACGCAGATGATCGCCCGTATCAGAAGTCCGGCTATTCCGACAGCCGGAATGCAGCTTGTCCACGCATACGTCACAAACGCTGCCAGGACAGTCACTGCGGCATATTTTAAATGCGAAAGCAGAAATCGTGCAAGCCCTCCGTGCGTAAACCGGACGCGAAAAAGAATGACTGCTCCGCCGATAAAATTGAAGACAAAGTAAGAGATCAGCGTCGCAAGGATGATCCCATACAATCCCATTGTCTGCACCAGAATCCAGTTCAGAAGCAGGTTTGCCGCCGCTTCCGCGACAGAGATGTAGCGGGCCTCCCACCAGATTCCTGCGGACTCTGAATACAGTGTGCGGATATCGCTCATTTTCAACACATAAAAATACAGGGCAAACAGGACCACCATTCCAAACGGCAGCGTCATACTCTCTCCGACCCAGAGCAGCATAAAAGGCTGATACAGGCACAGCAGGCAAATGGAGCACCAGCCGCCAATCCACATATAAAGGAAATTAATGCGGTGCATATCCTGAAGATTTTTTTCATCGGAATCCAGCGCAAGGCTGTTTCCCACGCCGCCCGCCATGGAGGTTTTTACCACCGCAAGCAGCATAACTACGGAGTCCAGGATATAATAATAATTATCATAAACTGCCGTCGCGCTAAGTCCCAGAAACGCGGAGACAAAAAGGGAATCGAACGCATTTCTGGAAAGCATGGCCACCTTGCGGATCGTAAGCCCCGCCACCTGTTTCTTAATACCGCGATAGCGTACGGGATCGAGCCTGCCGCTCTTACAGTACATCGGATATTGTTTCGCGGCCCGCTTTGCACACAACAAGCTATATAACAGCGACGACAGGGGCATCATCAGCGCGTAGAGATAATAATTTCCTGTCCAGAAGACAAAGGCCGCCTGTGCCAGATACATGCCCAGCTGCGTGACTATATGCACCCTTCCTCCGATATCATCCCGCTGGTGGACGATCAGCAAAGCCTTCCGCTCCGGATACACAAAAAAACCAATACAGGTATTGGCAAGGTAGATCAGGTAAAGGGCGTAAAGATTGATATCTTCCGGTATCTGACCGCTGATAAAATGAGGCAAAAGCGGCAGCAGAAGAAGTCCCACAGCACTGACAATGATCCCGACAATGCGATATACCTTTGCGTAAAAAGCAAGCAGAGCATTGATCGCCTCCGTGTCATTTTCCGCGATCGGCCGATACATACTGTAAACAATCGCCGTTCCAAATCCCATCTCCGTGAGATTCAGCATCTGTACGATCGAATAAAAAAGCCCGGTAAGCCCCAGATATTCCGCTCCGATCAGATGAATGACCATCGTCCGAACCAAAAACGGAAGCAAAATGCCGCTGACCTTATCAATCTCACCTATGATAATATTCCGCTT
>JAJBVF010000519.1 GCA_020859965.1 Clostridiales bacterium | reverse complement strand
AAAAGACGCAGATCACATAATCTGTTTTTGTACCATATACTATGGCAATATCATGCTGTGTAGTCGATGTCTCACCTGTTTTGTTCGCCACTTGAATGCCTGATGGAATTCCTGCCGGGATTTTAGAACGCCGCTGCTGTGCCAATAAAAGGTTCAGCATTTTCTGAGAATCTGTTTTTGATACGCACGTGCCCTTATAAATCTTCTCCAGTAACACACCGCAATCTTTTGCAGAAGATGTATTTCTGCTTCCGTCGCTCACGCTCGAAGAAGAGGACGGATGCAAAGTATGGTGTACACTCGTACTGGAATAACCATTTGCCTTCAGATACGTATTGACGACAGCCGCGCCGGACAAAAAGCTGCTTCCGGAAGAGCTCTGTATCCGTACCAGTTCGTTATAAGATTCATTACTGCTTACCATTATCATAGACTGCAACAGGCTTGTGATTCGCGATGTTTCTGCCAGATGTCCTGCCTGAATCTCATTGTAAACAGAAGCCATCACAAATACTTTGATCGTACTGGCCGGATACATTACGCAATCATTCAGGTTCAGAAGATCTCCGGTTTTCAGATTTTTTACATATACAGACCATGTACCGCCGTATCCATTCACCATGGAAGACAGAGTATTTTTCAGGCCACTCAAAACCATTTCATTTTTCGTGCATTTTCTGCCATCTGCATCTACATAGGAACCATCTGCGACACGCTGACTCGTCGCTATTTGTCCATTTGAAAGCAGATAATAGCCATCTTTCCAGCAATTCGTGACCATCTTGCCATTTGCATTAATATAATATTTCTTCCCATTATAGACAATCCAGCCTTTTTTCCTGACAAGTACTCCATTAGTTCCGCCGAAATAATACCGGCCATTAAACTTCAGGCTCCCAACTTTCTGTTTCACCTGCCGGAACAGTTTCGCGGTACTCAGTTTTCCATTTTTATTAAAATAATAATATCCCTGAAAGGTAATTCCCCCAATCCTTTTCTCCGATATTTTTCGAACCTGAGCAGAAGCACTCAGTTTTCCATATTCCTGTACATAATAATAACCGTCAAAAATCTTCCTCTTTTCTTTGCACGACAAACCGGAAAGCTTTAGTAAGCCTGTCTCACTTGTAGGAAATCTTCCCTTTGAGTTGGTATAATAATATCCATGGAACTTTTTTCCATTAACAGAAGTATTCAAATAATAAACAGCTTTCGCCTTCAGAAGTTTCCCATTACTTCCAAACATATAATAACCACTGTGAAGGAAGTCTGTTTTGTGAATAGCCAGGTATTGAATTCCACTCAGAGTTTTCCCTTCCGCATTATAAAGATACCAATTTTCCCCTTTCTGGATTAAGTAGTTTCCACTGCCATCTCTGAACCTGCATACGGTACCTGTAAAAGAAGCCGTTGTTGTCGTCCCTGCCGCATGCACATTTCTTGCCTGTATGTACCATATTGAAATAAAAGTCAGGCAAAATAATGCTGCCAGCCATAGGGTATTGCTTCTGTTTTTGCCAGCCTCTTTCCCGCTGATTCTCCAATTGTTTTTTTCGTTATATCTCTCATTAGTTTTTCTACCGCATATCCACACATTTCCATCTGTCATTATCACACCTCCAGTCTTACTGGTTTCCATAGTTTTACTCTTCTGTGCTCTGCATGTTTTCTACATACGTTTCTGTATGCTTTCTTCCTGTTTACCACATGCGTTTCTGTATACTTTCGTCATGTTTTCCGTATATTTACAAAATGATTCTGTTACTTTCCATAATACAAAATCTTTCCTTTTATTGCAAGAAAAATACTCGCCTACCATCCCGCTCCATGCATCAGTTTTCTGAGCCATGCAGCGGGCGGTATTGCGAGGAAAAATAATTATTCAATATTCTAAAGTATAACGAATATTTTAAAGGTCTTTTACCTGAAATGAGTCAGACTTTAAAAACGTTTCTTTATCCGTCTCCAGTCCTCTCCGATCACAATCAGTGCAATTGCCATAATGACAGCAGTTCCCAGGGGACGCCAGCCAAACGGGTCACCCGTCTGTACTGCCTTTTCTTCAGTTGACTCCTCTGTTTCGGACGGCTGCGATTCTGAAATATGTACAGTCTGCGCATCATCTGTTATATCTGCGTGTATAAGGACAGATATCCCGTTTCTTGAGATTTCTTCAAACGCCACCAGTGTTTTGCCAGCCAGGCTTGTCCCTTCAAAGTGAAAAGTCATCCTGACAGATCCGCTTACTGAATCATTATAATCCGTGCTTATTTCACTGGTATCAAATGTGGCAGTAGATATGATTGCATTTCCGCTGTCATCAATTGCCTGCTCCCATTTCACAGGCACACCATTTTCGTCAACCTCAGTTACTGCCTGAAGAACTCCCTTTACTGTATAAACGGTACCGCCATGAAGGTTTTCATAAGTAAACAGATCAGTTATAGTCATAGTACTGGATACTTCCATTTCATGCGCTGTCCGCGAGTTTTCTTCTGCTTCATGCGTTGCCTGTGAATCCGCTTTTATTTTATTCGCTGTCTGCGTATCTTCTCCGGCAGTTGCATGAGTACGTCCGTTCGGAAACCGAATATCCTGATCCATATCATCGATATCATGGTGTTCCGCTACATGATTCGTGTCAGAAGTGTTCTTCTTTGAGGAACATAAATACAGATCCTCAAATACGACCAGAGACTTCCCTGCAAGCGCTGTTCCGCCATTTTCATCAATGAAATCAGCCCCATTGACAATAAATGTCACTTCCTGCATACCATTTTCTGATTCAGGCGTAAAGGCTTTCGAATATATTTCATAAATTCTGCCGCTATTATCTCTCAAAGGTTCTCCAGTAGATTTATCCATCAGGATGCCTTTCAGAATATAAACCGCCTTCTCCGTAATGGAATACAATTCACCGCTTTCTGTGCACGAGGAGCCATCTTCGTAATTAACCTGTTTTGCCTGTGCGGAAAGCCGGACGATTTCTTCCGCTGTCCAGAGATTCCTATAGGAAACCATATCTGTAATTGTAATGTCTATGTAATTTCCTTCCGAATCAAACACAGACGCTTCATCCAGATCAAGAACACTTGCGTTTGTACTGATTTTGGGGATTTTGATCGTTTGTGGAAGATCATTCAGATCATTGTGAACAATGATTTCAGCTCCATTATGACTAATGCTCTCAAATGCTACCAGTGTTGCTCCGGCCAGCTTCGATGCATCGACAGAAAAGCTCAGAGAAACATACCCGCTGACTGTTTTTTGTCCATCCGGATATTCCGTTACGCTGAGAGAATCAACAGCCGCTGTGCCACTGCCGTCCTCATATGCAGCACCCGCCAGGTTTTCCGCAGCAGTAAAAGATACACTGATCATATCTGTCACCGCTTCTCCTGCTTTATGTATAAGACCGTCTGCATCGGTAAAACTTTTCTGATAAACCATCTGGCCGTATATTGTGTAGGTCTGACCGGTAAGCAGATTTTCAAAATACACTCTGTCTACGATCGTACAGTTCTCTTCCGCGGAAGCCATATGTTTACCCGTGGAAGAATCAGAAGCGTTTGTCTTTGCCGCCGGATAGTAAACGGTCTGATTCACAAGACTATCCATATCCCATCCATTTCCATTACTGTTTTCACCTGCCGGATGCGAGCTGATCAGTACATCTTCATGCCAGATTGTCTCAAACACCGTCAGTGTCCTGCCCTGAATTTTATCAGAATTAAGAGCAAAGTTCAGATACTGTACTTGTGAAGCCTCCTCTGCGGTAAAGGTCAGTGTCTCTGTATATGCTTCTGAACGTTCTGTGCACAGAGAGCCATCTTCTTTCAGATAATAGAAGTTTCCCGATGCAAGATCTGACTCATCCAGAGATACAAGAACACCATTGATCGTATACTCCATTCCTTCCACAAGGCCTGCAAGATTTACTTCATCACGAATTGCAGACAGGTTTCCATTTATCGGAACGCTTCCCACATGATCTCCTGTAGCGGCATCGACCGCAGTAGTCGAAATGGATAATTCACTCACGCTTTGTTCTTCGTCTTCCAGATCGGAATGCTCATTTACAAGATCCTCTTCATCAGCTGTATCTGGTTTTGTATCTGGCATATAGGAAACATCTTGATACAGTTTTTCAAAAACGACCAGTTTTTCACCCTGAATCTTCGAACTGTCGAGCGTATAGAGAAGTTCAATTGTTCCATCTACAGAATGTAGTTCTTTATGATATGCGGTCACGCTGGTTGCGGCCCCGTCAACAGCCGTGATAGATGTTCCGTCTTCTGATACAGTGAAAGTCACACTCTGTGTGATTTCTTCACCATCAATGATAAGTGGTTTTTCCTCGCCAGCAGCCAGACTTTCCGTTACATTATATAGCTTTCCAGATAAAATATACGTCATCCCCGGTGCAAGATTTGTAAGAGCAACTTTATCCGTTATCACCTGCTTTTCATCATTCATGACTTCATAGCCCAGAACGCTTCGCGCGAAATTGATCACTGCACCCAGAATACCGCCAACATGATCTTTCGTGCTGCTATCTGTCGCAGTCGTATGAATATCCGGATAATATATGGACTGACCATTATCGCTAAGATCCGCATGTGTCGTCACTTCATTTTCATTATGGTACAGGCTTTCAAACACTATAACCGTCTCTCCCGCCAGCTGTCTGGAGTCCAATGCAAATGTAACAAGATACGTCCCATCAATAGACTGGTTTTCCTCATGATATGCTGTCACAGTCATATCACCACAACTCTCCTTTGAAGCTGTGAAAGTCACTGTAGAGGTAATCTCGTTGCCATCTCCATTCAGGACTGGAAGACCGCTCTCACGGTTCATAAGCAAACCAGTCAGCATGTATTCTTTTCCAACTACAAGGTTTGAGAAAGCTACCGTATCTTCAATAACCGCATCTTCTTCCACTGTTCCGGTTGGGCTTCCTGTGTCACCATCTTTCGCCGTAGTATGAATTTCCGGAAAATGTACCGATTGTCCCAGATCCGTGATATCTGTATGAGACGCGACCGTCACCGAAGCATGCTGCAGTTCTTCAAAAACCACCGTTGTCACACCCGCGAGATCCGATGCATCAAATGGAAATATCAAAGCAATCTTACAGCATACAGAGCCTGTCTTCTCGTCGTATTCAGCTTCGGTAATATCTTCACCATCTTCTGTTATGACTGTGCCGTCCTCATTTACCGTAAGAACCGCTTTTTGGGCAATTGCCTCACCATTTCTCTGAACGGATTCGCCGTTCTCCTTGTTCATCAGGCTTCCGGAAACAGTATAGGTATAACCTGGCACAAGATTCCAGAGAGAGACCGTATCCACAATTGTTGTTGTCCCTGTCATGCCAACTTCATCCCCAACCGTCCCATCAATTGCCGATGTCCGGATTTTCGGATAGTATACCGTCTGCTCTTTGTCACTTAAATCTCTGTGAGTTGTCACAATAGTATCATTATGGCTGAGATCTTCATACACAACCGTTGTCACGTCTTCCAGAAGAGATCCATCAAACAAAAACTCAATTTCAATCGTTCCACTTACAGAATTTGTTTTTTCATTTACTTCACCTGTGATTCCATCTTCCAATTGGCCTGCGATAAAGCTTCTCGCGGCCATGATCGTATTGCCATCAGCGTCAAGCAATTCCCCGCCGCTCTTTTTATTCATCAGAATACCACTGACCCTATATTCTTTTCCCGGCACCAGGTTTGTATACGTGACTGTATCAACGATAGAAGCTTTCCCGGAGACCGTTCCTATCGCATCTTTCGTATAGCCATCAGCTGCAGCAGTATGGATTTCCGGAAAATGCACCGTCTGATTTTCATCCTCCAGATCTCTATGAGAAGCCACTGTCACCTCGTTGTAAAGCAGTTCTTCAAATACAACTACCGTACTTCCGGCAAATCCGGTCGCGTCAAACATAAACACAAGATCTATAGTTCCATCAACTGTATTATACTTCTCACTAAATCCTGTAACACTTACCTGCTCTTTCCCATCCGTAATGATCTCACCATCTTCCGTGACACGAATCTCCGCCTGCTGTGAAATCTCACAACCATTCACAAGAAATGGTTCTCCGGTCATCGAATCCATGAGTATACCGCTTACCATATAGGTTCTGCCAGGAACCAGATTGATCAGAGAAACTGTATCTGTGATCACTGCGTTTTCCTGTACAGATCCAACCGTATCTCCGGTCGCATCCATCTTTGCGCTTGTAGCAACCTTCGGGAAATGGACCGATTGCCGTTTATCCGTAAGATCCGCATGAGAATCCACCAGCGTATCATTATGATACAGATCCTCATATACGACCACGGTACCGCCCTCCAATGCCGAGGATTTCACAGTATAGATCATCTCCACAGTAACTGTAGCGATTGCCGCAGTATTGTCAGTCTGATATGAATTATCTGCAACATGTTCTTCAATGATGGATTTTGTCCTGTTCTGACCATATCCGGTGATTGTTACGGTTCCTTTTGCCGCACTGCCATCCGCATAGACAAGTGTTGCGTTTCCCGTCGCATCGGATGTGATTGTCACATCATTCATCGTGCCTTCCAATGTCTCCACAGGCTCGCCGGCCTTATGTGTGATTCCATTCATATCCGTAAAATCCTGCTGATATACCAGCCTGCCCTTTACTCTGTAGGAATACTGGCCGTCCAGGTCATTCTCATCAAAAATGACATTCATGATCGTTACCTCGTCATACAAAGCCGTTGTATCTGAGGATGCCCCGACTTCATCACAGGTAGCAGCATCTCTGGCAGATGTGCAGACTTCGGGATATCGGATTGTCTGGTCTTCATCCACGAAACTTTCATGTACAAGAATCGGTTCGCCAACCGGATTTCCATCTTCATCTGAGCGATAGAGAGCTTCTATAACAACAAGTGTCTTTTCACTTTCAAAATCAGAAGAATCGATGGAAAACGCGGGCATCTCAACCACACCGGATACCGGTGTCGCAGTACGTGAATAGATCCGTTTTGAATATACTGTTTTTCCGCTTTCTGTCAATTCTCCCGTAAACGGGTCAGCCACCTGCATGGTGATGACATACATTTCCCCTTTAGCAAGGTTCGAATAAGACACGCTATCCAAAATGAAATCCTTCTCACTTCTTGCACCCACACGGCTGCCTGTGAGGCCGTCTAAAGCAGAGGTAACAAGATCCGGAATATACAGCATCTGATCCGTATCCGTGTAATCATCATGTATTGCAACGAGAATCCAGCAGCCATTGATATACTGATATAAATAATCCACCGCAACGATTGTATGTCCATTCAGGCTTTTTGTATTCAGAAGCGCCGATACACTGATTTCCCCCCAGGTGTTATTTGTGCCCGATTTTTTCTCCGGTTCAAACTCTTTCGTTACCCAAAGACTGTCATCACTCACCTTTGCGGTTTCATCATTCGTACCAATAACAGATAAAACTGTGTTTCCAGCCGTAAGATCTACAAACTGTGTTTCCAGCCGGTACCTGTGGTCAGCAGATACATGCGTATAGCTAACACTGTCAGATACCTCTACAGATTCCCGCGCCGGTAACGTCTGTGTACCTGATTCCGTGTCCACAGCTTTTGATTCAAGAAGTATTTCCGTATCAACAAGCGGATGATAGTATACATACTGCGCATTGTCCGACATGACTTCTGTCAGTTCGCCGGAATCGTTATAGATATACAGAAGATCTGACTCCAGAAGATTTTCGCTAAGTGAAGCATTCGCTTCGCACTGAATTTCCGTAATTCGGTAATAACAGGGATAAAGCGCACCATATTTGTCATTAACCGCATCCAGAGAGCCGAACCAGATTCCCCAGGATGCAGCTTCCTTAAGATATGCCTCTCCTTCTCCGGTCACCACACCATTTTCCACATAACGGTCAAATCCGTTCGTATTAACAGAATGCGTGCGGGATGTGTCCACTCTTCCGTTCGCATCAGATACAAATACATGGCTTTCCAGAACCCTCTCTTTTCCATCCGCATCCAGAGCGATCGCTGAGATCAGAAATGGGATATATGGCTTATATTCACCATCAATAGTAACCTTCAGAAATTGGAGATCGCTTCTCCTGATCAGCTGGTCAACACTCGAAGCGAGTGCAGAAGAACGGTCATTGATATCGACAAAATAACTCTTCCCGGATTTTGATGTTTCTCCCAGGGCAATGCTTTCTCCATCCTCCCGGATCACAACAAGTCCGATAAAATTTTCATCAATCCAGTAACCATAAGAAGCCTGTGTTTCTATAACATAGTAGGTTCCATAGGGAAGCGCATTATTTCCGGTCTTCCAGGTTCCTTCCGCATTTGTTGTCATTTTCTGTACGGTATATGTACCGTCATCCGCAAGCTTCCTCAGCGTATTATAATCCGGCTTTCCGCCAATCTGATCTTTCGCTGTCGGTATTTCATTTCCATCTGAATTGACGACCACAGCATCTGAAGCATTAATGATCGCAAATTCTGCATTTTCAAAATTTGCATATCCCTGTCCGGAATCTTTCCGGGTTTCAAGATCAGTCTTTTTCAGATGAATCCCACTGCGAAAAATCTGTTGTACGATGGTTTCTTCTCCGGAATGCTGAGCCCGGATCGTTTCAGCAGCGCAGATAATTCCATCTTCACGGATTACTGCTTTACCTACCCATTCGGTATTAAGAAAATAGCCTTCCGCTGGTTTTGTCTCTATCATGTAATAGATTCCATATGGCAGGTCATATGCCTCTGTCGCGGCACTCCCATCCGGCGATGTCATGATTGTCTGTACGACAGAGGAAGAAGCAGCGGCAAGCACCTCTTCATAAGTCGGCGTCCCTGTAAGACCGGATGACGGTATCTCTTTTCCTCCCGCATTTACTACAGTGGACGCAGACGCATTTACAATCATGAATACTGCTCCGCCAAGGGTAGCATCTCCATGAGCTGCACTGCGTTCCAGCATGAAATCAGTCTTTTTTATGGAAACTCCGCCTTGCATAATAAGATTTTTTACTTCGTATTCAACTACTTCATCCTGTTTTGAAATCGAAATTGGAAAGATCGTATTGGAACCGGCAGAAGTATATCCTGTTCCCTGCCCGGATTCTACAATTTTATAAGTACCATATTGAAGCACAGTCCCGGATTCAGCATGTCCGTTTTCATCTGTTGTCAGGGTCATGACTATCTCGTTCTTTGAATAATTCTTTGTCCTGTCTCCTTTCAATGAAACCATATAATCATTCAGGCTGATCACATCAAAAGTAAAGCCCGCAAGATCACCATCTCCCTGCGCGTTTCCATCCACCGATTCCAGATCCTTCTTATCAAGCGATACGCCACCAAATACCGGCACATCGTTTATGATCCCGGCTGTTTCCACTGCAGCCTGCGAAATGGCATTCAGGCCCGCAGACGAGGTTAAGGAACCACTTGCTTCAGCACTCTCTGTACCACTCTTCTGAATCGTGTAGCCGCTGCCCGTCAACGTGTATGTTACCGTATCTGTGGATGCATTAAAACCTGTCGGTGCTTTTTCTTCAGTAATTTTCAAAAAGCCAAGCGGCAGACATACGTTATTGGCGGAATCATAATACAAATTCCCCGATGAGTAGGCAGACGCAAGATAATTCTTCTCAAACTTAATCTTTCCATCTGCATCACTCTCAAAATACCAGGTAACGGTCGGTTTCTCTCCTTCTGCTTTTGCTCCTGCATAAAATTCAAAACGAAACACAGCATCTTCAAGAGACAACGTGGTAGCGTAATCCGTCACCTTTTTGAGAATCAGATCAGCTGAATAATAAATCGGTATTTCTTTGGATGTAAATGTTGCGGTTTTCAGAGGACTCACCTCAACCGTATAGACCGTAGTATCCATTTCGTAGCCAGGCGATGCTTTTGTCTCTTTGACATAATAGGTACCTCTGCTGAGGGTAAGAGTATTTGTATCACCATTCTCATCAGTAATCAACACTGCTGTTTTCCTTGTATTCATTTCCAAAGCGCTTGCCGTACACTCTGCGTTGGTATATACAGAATATTCCGCTCCGGCAAGCGAATAGAGCGCGTTCTGATCAGTAAGGGTCGTGTTTGATGATATCTTTTTCAACTTCATATAACCGGGTTCAGGCTCATTTTTGATAACGATACCTGTATTTGAGGTATCCGCATCATACAGATAGAGTTTTCTGGCTTCAGCCAGAGTCGAACTGTTTTCAATATGCGCGGTAAGTCCATGATAGACCGTATTATCGCAAACATATCCTTCCGGTGCCTTTGTTTCCTGAATCTCATAATATCCTTCCGGAAAATATGCTCTTCCGGCTGTCGTATAATAAATATAAGAGGAACCTTCCAATGCCTGCGGATTCCCATTCGCATCCAGATCCGTCAGCAGTTTCCCATCTGTACCGGTTTTAAAATACCAGATATACACAGCATCTGATCCCTGTGCGTATGGATAGTAGGTAACCTTAATCGTAGCTCCTTCCAGAGGAGTATCACTTCCATCATCAGCCACCTTATAAACATATGCAGCCAGCCGCAGATAGGTGGGAATGTTCGAAACATTACAGGTATAGTATTCGACGGTATTCGCATTCTCAAATGTGATGGCTTTGGAATGAATCGCCGGATTAAGCGCAAATCCATAAGGAGCCTTTGTCTCTCTGTAATAAATAGTCTTCGTCTCCCCGAGTGTAATGCCGCTCAGCGATTTATATGCGGAATAGAATTCCCCATCCTCATCTGCAGCCTTAACAGTAACTGTACAGACAGCTGTATCCATATTCAGGTTCTCCGCATCCGCCTGCGACCACCAAAATGTGAACTGTGCTCCCTTCAGAGTAAAAGCCTCGATATCATTCAGCCATGTACGATATCCCTCATCCTCCGAGTCGTCTTCATTTACACCAGAGCCTTCTGTGATTTTTTTATGAATTCTGATTTTCACAGGTTTTGGCTCATCTTCTTTTACTGTAATCGTCAGATCAAAACATACATCTGTCTTATCTGACGAAGAAACGTCATCCTCGGAAACTTTAAAGCTTTTCACTGTATCAGACAACATCCATTCTCCACTGTCTGGCGCTTTTAATTCTTTCATATAATAAGTCTTACCAACCTGGAAATAGCTTCCGGTCAGAGTTGTTTTTTCTCCGGTGATAGTTACTGTCGCCAGAATATTCTCATCATTTTCATCCTCAGCAGCTTCTGCATAAGATTTTTTTGCAAAGATTCCATAGACTGCTCCCTTCATACTGTCATAGTATTTACTATCTACAGAAGAAACCTTCTTTACTGTAAGCCGCACACGGACTGGTGCGTTTTTCTTTTTGTATGTGTATGTCTCACCGCTTTTAATAGTGATCACGTCAGCCGTATCATCCGGAGTCTGTGCCAGCGAAGGCTCTGTCGTCTCTTTTATGTAATAAGTACCCGGATCCAGGTCAGTCACAGAAGCATGTCCGGTCAATGCATCCGTAGTCACTGTTTTTACCTTTTTGGTACAGGCTGCATTCGAATAGATCGTAAATGTCGCCGTCAGATCATAAACATCTGTATCCAGATCATCCATCGAGGAAGGATTTTTCCACTGCTTAATAATCTCCAGTCCTACCTGCTGATATTTGTAGGTTCCATATCCTTTATACGCATGCTGATAGCTGAGACTGTTGTCGTTGTGAAAGTACAGTTCATAGGATACGGTGCATGTACTGGGATTCACGTCCGTGATGATAAAATACAGATTACCGTACTGCCCATGCTGCGGATTATGCTTACCTGTAGCACTTGCGCAGGCATACAGGCTATATGTCCACTGATTCAGGAGATCCGCCACATAGGCCGAGTTATCTGATGTACTGAGAAGCTGAACCTTAAGGGGCGCATCCTGATAAAAATAATGGCTCGGACTCATCCACGACGTAACGATCGCTCTGGTCTGATATACATCCCCAACCTCAGGATTTGTATACATCTTTGTGATATCAGTCTGCAGACCGTCTTCTACCTTTTTGTCGTAAATCGGATAACAGTTATCTCCTGTCAGTTCCGGTACGCCTGCCATCTCACTCGCAGTCCGGATATTCACTTCAGCCACCTCATATCCTTCTCCGCGAAATTCTACAGATTCATACGCATGAAACAAGGCGTCTACATCTGAATAAATCAGATCCTCCGAAATCTCCACACCATCCACGTACTGAATGATCTCGTACGGCACAGAACCCGTTTCCTCATCTCCGACAATATCCAGATAAAGGGTAAAACCATACTGCGAAACATCCAGCTCTTCTGTGGATTCTTCCAGAATTCCGGCCAATTCTGTCCTCTCCTCATCTGTGTAGACAGAAATACTGGCGGTTCCTGTTCCTGTATAGCGGATCAGGCGGCCATCCTCTGGCATCTCCTTTTCTTCAAAAGCGATGCTGATAACTGTTTTGTACTCAGGCACAGATGAGGCGGTAAACATCAGCGTACTTTCTCCCGCACCCTCAATAAATTCAAGAATATTTCCATCCTCGTCCGCGATCGTAACGCTCTCTATCGCATAACCATCATAGGCGACGGCCGTATAAGATATCTCCATACCACATGGAAGATTTACCTCGACATCATAGTCACCGGAGAAATCAATTGGAGTCAGTACCTCCGTATCCTCTTCTGTATAATAAACGTTCAGATACCCTCCGTCTGTCATCAGATACTGAATGAAATTATAAACCGGCTCTGTCTCATCTGATTCCAATGACCCTTCCGTGTTTCCAGCGAAACCGCAATCTGTCTCTGCCGTGCCCTCTGTTCGTATCTCTGTTTCCGAATCTGACACTGCCTCCAGCTCTGAAGTTCTTTCTGCTTCTTCTGACTCTGATACTTTATCCGATTCAGACAAATTTTCCGGGGTCAGCAGCACTTCTGATTCAGAATTTTCTCCCGATTCTGAATCTTCTGCCGGATCTGGTGCTTTTACGGCTTCTGACATTTCTTCTGTCACACCTGTTCCTTGCACCGTGTTTTCTGTTCCCGCTTCCTCTTTTGTACACCCTGAACTTGCTGTCTCCGCCTCCGGACTATTCTGATCCTCCGAATCGGATCCAGACAGGAACAGATTCCCGGATTTGGAATCATCCTGAAGCTCTGTTTCCTGAGCTGATGCCTGACAGGATACCGTTTCAGCCGGAAAGGCCGGAGTCATCGAAGACATAGTCATAGCCGCCGCCAATATGACCGATGTCATATTCCGCAAAAATTGATTCTTTCGCATTCATTTTCCTCCATTCGTTGAATCGCAAATGATTAATAGCAAACGACGTGAATCGTTTCCATTTTCCTTTCGGTGTATGCGAAACACCAGATACACGCTTCTCATGCTTTCTGAATCTGGAATACAGCGGCAGAACACCACCTAAAGAAGGGCTCCTCATTGGAGTGCACAGATTATTTTTTCATGATTGAGATAAGTTTTTTTACTTTTGAAGTATATCATACATATTTAGAGATGTCACGTATGCAATTATAAATATTTTATTAATATTTTGCAACATTTTTACTGATCATATCACAGGTATATAGCGTACAAAGAACTGTCAGTCCGCAAAAAGCAAGTCTGCCTGCAACCTGCTATCCTGGATCATTCAGAAATGAAA
>JAJBVF010000098.1 GCA_020859965.1 Clostridiales bacterium | reverse complement strand
AGATAGAACAGATACTCCTGTTTCTCCAGATGTTGTACCCGAATGATCACCGGCATGGAACCCAGCACGATGAGCGATGCCAGCGGCAGCAGAAAGTCTACCGACCAGCCCCGCCAGCCGGTGAACCGATCCCACAGAATCCCGATAGCGGAGACCAGCAAAAGCAGCCACATTCCATTTTTCAGAAGATTCCGCCGTTTCTGGTAGGCCACTGCTGTGAGAAGCCAGGCAGAGAAAATCCCTGCCGCCGAAAGCCACCCCCAGCTCATCTGCCCTTCCAGCATGACATTTATCATACCGCAGATCACGGCGGCGGCAATACACAGAAACGTATAGACCTGAAACAGGGTTTTTCCCGCCCCGGACCGTTCCTTTTTATATCCAGGGAATTCTTTTTCCAATTCGCGGTGCGGAATCTCTTCCTCTTTCAAAAGCTTCATGAAATTCCGCTGGATATTTTCCGCCGGCAGCTTTGAGGTAAATCCCAGTGCCAGCACATCTCCATAAGAACAGGAGCAAAGCTGCAGATTGTCTGTACTTGCGAACAGGTGAAAGCTGTCAATATAAGCGCCATACGCTTCCGGCATTTTCACCACACCCATATTGGAATATATTGCCGTAAAATTTCTCGCTCCCAGATTCGTGCCTGCCACCAGAAAAAACTGCTTCACTTCCAGTGGAACAGCCCGCAGAATCGGATTCTTCTCCAGGCGGACCAGCGAATTCATCCTGGAAGCGATCCGTTCCTTTGTCAGTTCCCGTTCAAATGTGCTTTTCACATGAGTCAGCACATCCGCAAACTTTGTATCCTCCTGAAACTCATATCCGACCTCAATCCAGCCCCAAAAATTACCCATCGACTGCGAAGGAAAATAATTCCGCAGATTGACCGGAACCATCAGCGCGACCGGGCGGCGCAGTCTGCTTACAGGAACTTCCTCATGAATCGCACACAACAGGGCAGACGCGATAAAAACGGTGAGAGAAACTCCGTACGACCTTGCCTTTTTCAGAATCTCATGTACCGGGATTTCCAGTTCTGTAATACGCATTTCATCCTGAGAAAGCCGCTCCCCCTTCAGCTGATACGCAATATGCCCTTTCTCCCGATTTTTAGAGCTTTTTGCCGAGTAATACTGGGAAAAGCTGTCCTCCTCCTGATCCTTACCTGTCACCTCTTCCGCCTGCTCCGGCTCCGGAAAAACGACATCCGGATGAGCCAGTGCCAGATAATTCTTCACGAGCTCCTGAAGAAACTGCATTGCCCCCGTACCATCGGTAAGCGCATGAAACACTTCAAAATTGATTTTGTTTTCAAAATAAGTAACTTCAAACAGCAGTGACTTCTGATCCCGAATATACAGCTTGCTGCAGGGCGGCTTCTTCTCTTCGGATACCACTGCGCGAATATCCCGCCTTTCCAGATAAAACCAGAACAGTCCCTTGCGAAGCACCGCCTGAAACAACGGATATTTCTCCATTGTCTGATCCAGTGCCCGCTGCAGCAGTTCCCCATCCACCGGCTCCTTCAGCTGGCAGTAAAAGCGAAACACCCTGGTATCGTTTTTGCCGGTGGCAGCCGGAAAAGCAAGCGCCGCATTATCCAGTTTTCTCCATTGTGAATATTCAAATTCCGACACGTTACACTCTCCCCATTGCCCTCATCTGTCTGTCCATTGAGGACGCTTTTACAGTAAAAACCGGTTGATATATCCAAAGCTCTCCCTCACATGAAGGAATTGAATCCCCAGTGCAAAAAAACCATGCAGGGCATCCGGAATCCGATGGATTTCCACCTCATTTCCGGCATCGCGCAGCCGCTGTCCATATGCTTCTCCCTCATCGCGCAGCGGATCATACTCCGCCGTCAGGATCAGTGTACGCGGCATACCCCGCAGATCTTTTGCCAGAATTGGCGCAAAGTACGGATTTTCCCGATCCTTCGGCGAGCTCTGATACAGATTCAGATAGTCTTCCATTTTCTTCGCCGTAAGAAGATAATTTTCCCCGTTTTCCCGGACGGAAAAATACTCAGACTCTTCTGTATAACAGTAATTTACTGCCGGGTAAATCAATATCTGCTGCCTCACACGGAATTCTCCCGTATCCCGCGCCATCATACACACAGCCGCGGCGAGATTTCCTCCCGCACTGTCCCCCATGACTGTAGTCCGCTCCGGATCCGTATTCAGAAAAAAATGACCTGTATACAGAGCGCGCGCCGCTGCGTAACAATCCTTAAGTCCCACCGGGAAACGATGCTCCGGTGCCAGACGGTATTCCACCGAGATCACCAGGTGTCCGGTCGCCTGCGCCATCCGTGCACAGACGCGGTCATAGGTTTCCACGCTCTCTGTGACCCAGCCGCCGCCATGAAAAAACAAAAGAGCGGGAGCCGGCGGCCCATCTCCGGCCGCCCCCGCTTTCTTCATCTCTTCTTCCGACGCAAAATAAAGGCGAATCGGAATCTTATAATCTCCATTATAAATCTCTGCGTCCAGCTTCCTGCACAGAATCCGCACCGGATCCAGCTTTTTCAGATCAGCCAGCCGTCTCGACGCATCCACCTCTATATCTCCATACGAGAGCGCACGGAGAATTGCTTTCATCGGTTTTGATATCAAAAATCGTCCTCATTTCCTGACAGGCATTTCACAGCTATGCGGGCAGTGCCTGCCAAACAAATCTGCCCGCCAGTGAATCCTTCCATCCCAATTTGGTCCGGTCGTTTCGCAGAATTTATCGCGCACGCGTCGCAATCTCTTCTTTGATTGCCGCAGTGAAATCAGCCAGACTGCTTTGTCCCTTGTCGCCTTCCGAGCGACTTCTCACGGATACGAGTCCTTCTTCCTCTTCCTTCGCGCCGACTACCAGCATATACGGGGTCTTCGCAAGCTGCGCCTCACGGATCTTATAGCCGATCTTCTCCGCCCGCGTATCTACGTTTGCACGGATCCCTTCTTCACGCAGAGCCTTCTGTACCTTGTCCGCGTAATCAATATACTTATCGGAGATCGGCAGAATACGCACCTGCTCCGGAGAGAGCCAGGTCGGGAACGCTCCCGCAAAATGCTCGATCAGAATACCGATGAATCGCTCGATCGAACCGAACGCCACGCGGTGAATCATGATCGGGCGGTGTTTCTCCCCATCTGCGCCGATGTATTCGCACTCAAAGCGCTGCGGAAGCTGGAAATCAAGCTGGATCGTACCGCACTGCCAGGTTCTGCCGATCGAGTCTTCCAGATGGAAGTCGATCTTCGGGCCATAAAACGCGCCGTCGCCCTCATTTATCACATAATCAAGCCCCAGTTCATCCAGCGCACCGCGCAGTCCTTCGGTCGCCATCTCCCAGTCCTCATCGCTGCCCATGGAATTCTCCGGACGGGTGGAAAGCTCTACATGGTATTTAAATCCAAAGAGCTGGTAAACCTCATCGATCAGCTTCACTACGCCCTTGATCTCGCCGCGGATCTGCTCAGGCGTCATGAAAATATGCGCATCGTCCTGAGTAAAGCAGCGCACACGCATCAGACCGTGCAGCTGACCGGATTTCTCATGGCGGTGCACAATGCCAAGCTCACCCATGCGAAGCGGCAGATCACGATAGGAACGTGGTTCCGACTTATAAACCAGTACGCCGCCCGGGCAGTTCATCGGCTTGATCGCGTAATCTTCATCATCAATCACTGTGGTATACATATTTTCCTTATAGTGATCCCAGTGTCCGGAGGTCTCCCAGAGCTGACGGTTCAGAATGATCGGCGTAGAAATCTCCACATATCCTGCCTTTGTATGGATCTCTCTCCAGTAATCCAGCAGTGTGTTTTTCAGGATCATACCATTTGGCAGGAAAAACGGGAATCCAGGGCCTTCATCCGCCATCATGAACAGGCCAAGCTGTTTGCCGAGCTTTCTGTGATCGCGCTTCTTTGCTTCCTCGATGCGGGTCAGATAAGCCTCCAGATCCGCCTTCTTTGTAAAGGAAGTACCATAAATTCTGGTCAGCATTTTATTTTTCTCGCTGCCTCTCCAGTAGGCGCCCGCAATGCTGGTCAGCTTAAATGCTTTGACTGGCTTTGTCGTCATCAAATGCGGTCCCGCGCAGAGATCCACAAACTCTCCCTGCTGATAAAAACTGATTTCCGCGTCTTCCGGCAGATCCTCGATCAGCTCTACCTTGTACGGCTCATCCTTCTCCTGAAAATAAGCGATTGCCTCAGCCCTCGGCTTTGTAAAACGTGTGATCGGCAGTGCTTCCTTCACAATCTTTTTCATTTCCGCCTCAATCTTTTCCAGATCCTCCGGCGTGATCGGATTCTCGCTGTCGATATCATAATAGAATCCATCCGCGATCGACGGACCGATTGCCAGCTTTACATCCGGATACAGCCGCTTGATCGCCTGCGCCATAATGTGTGAAGTCGTATGGCGGAACGCACCCGCGCCCTCCGGACTGTCAAAAGTCAGGATATTCAGTTCGCAGTCAGAATCCACCACTGTGCGCAGATCCACCGTCTCGCCATTTACCTCGCCCGCCGTTGCCACGCGTGCCAGTCCCTCGCTGATATCCTTTGCGATATCAAGAACCGACATCGGCTGCACATATTCTTTCTTAGAGCCATCCTTCAGTGTGATGATCATTTCTCATTAACCTCCTGTTTATTTTTTCATTGTAGTGGTGCAGCGCAAACCGCTGCCTGGTGATTTACTGTAACAGTTCGAAACCATTACATTTGTTTTACTTTTCCCGTTTTTTTAATCTTCTTCTTCATCTTCCTCATCACAGTCATAATCATTTGTGATGTATTCATCCGATGAGTTGCCGCAGCCATTATGACTGAACAGAGTAATTCCGCCCTTCAGCGGCGACGTAAGCCAGCCAATCAGAATTCCGGACAGCAGCACATCCACCAGCAGCAATCCTTTTTCCGAAGGACTCCATTCAGACAGAAACAATAATTTCAGTTTTTCTTTCATATGCATTTCTCCTCTTCTGATCCAGCGCCTGTAAACACTTTAATCGGATAGGGGGAGTACTCTTCCCCCTATCCGCCTGCGCGGGGCGCGGGCAGCAAAGCTGCCAGAATTCCTTTCGCGCCCCTGTGCATCATAACAATCGAGTAGGAGACGACTTATCGGCTCCTGCTCGCCCGCGCGGGCTGCGTCCGGCTTCAGCCGGAAAAACTCCCTACGCAGCCCTGCGCATCATAATCATAGAAAAACCCCTGACAGCCCAAAAGGCCATCAGGGGCGATCATTTATCTATGCCGCGGTTCCACCCTGCTTGTTTTCGGAGACTTCCCGGACATTCTGATACTGCCGCTGCCTGTTCGTGTAACACACACGCCACAGCTTCCTTCAGATCCGGCATCCTGTACCGAAAACCACTTCATCGACGATAACGGAGTCACCGGACCGGATTGGGGCCGCTCAGAGGCAGTTTTCAAATGGTTCCGCATAAGGGCTTTCCAGCAGCCGCCCTTTCTCTGGATGCTTCCGCATTCTACTCTTCTCTTCAACGCGCTGTCTTATTAATGGGAAACGACGTAAACCGTTTCATCCTGATACTGTGTAAAGTATAACATCTCCAAATGTTTTGTCAACCTCTGTTTGTGAAATTGTCTGCCCATGCGGCCACGTTTCGGATGCATCTTATTTCTTCGCACGCAGCGCAAACATCCGCGCCGGATTATAGAATTTATCGATTTCCTGATAGATCCGGTCGCTCAGCTGAAAATCTACGGTCACGCCGGCAAACCCTGCATTCTTCAGATATTCGATATCCACTCCCGGTCTTTTCAGGTAAGTGTTTGGAAGCGCTGCCATGATCTCACCATGCTTCCGTGTCAGCTCCGGCGCAATCTGCATATGCGCGTGTTCACGCGGCAGCTCAACGCCGGGCTTTTCTTCCTCGCCATAATCTGCGTCAAAGTTCAGAAGGACTCCGCCCTTTCTCAAAAGCCGGTACCATTCCCGGTAAGCCCGGTCCGGATGCGGCAGCGTCCACGTCAGATTCCGCGTCAGGATCACGTCAAACGTCTCAGACGGAAATACCGGCTGTTCCGCGTCCATGACACAAAACACCGGGCGGGGATCCAGTCCCTCCGCAAGCTGCTCCGCACGTTCGATCATAGCAGGCGTCAGGTCTATTCCCGTCACATCCTCATATCCCTCTTCCGCGAGAAGAAGGGGGAAAAAACCAGCCCCGGTGCCAACATCAAGTATTCTCGTATGTTTCCTGTCCTTCGGAATGTACGGCAAAATCTCCCTTTTCCACCGCTCCGCCTTATTGCTTACAAGCTCTTCCCTGCGCTGTGCAGCAAAATCCTCCGCGCGGACATCCCAGTAGGCAACTACAGTTTCCTTTATATTCTGTGCTGTATTCATCTGAAAATCCCCTTATGATCATTTATTCTGTCATTGACCTGCGAAGTTCGTTTGCGCCCGCAAGCGCCGCGAACTCCTGCATAGTAAAACGAATAATATCGATTTTCAGATTATAACAGGCTTTTCAAGGGAAAAGAAGCCACCCCGGGGGATATTTTTTACTGCGGATCATGCGCCTCTTTTCTGATTTCAGGCCATGGTATTCTCATAGGCACAGGAGACAAAATATTCCTGTGCGTTTAATGCCTCGCTTCCTTCTGCCGCCTGGCGTCTGCGGTAGGAGCCGTCCGGCAGCTGATCTCTGGCCTTTACATTGTCCTTAAGCATAATGCGGAACATGTCGTGCAGCCGTTTCTTCAGCTCCGGATCGTGGATCGGCGCTGCCACTTCCACACGCCGCAGGGTATTCCGCGTCATAAAGTCTGCGGAGGATATGTAAAGCTTTTCCCTCTCTCCGCACCCGAAAATATAAATGCGGGAGTGTTCCAGATAACGCCCTACGATGCTGATGATATGAATGTTGTCTGTCTTTCCCTCAATTCCGGAATGGATGCAGTTGATCCCACGAATGACCATATCCACCCGTACCCCTGCCTCGGACGCCTCGATCAGCTTATCGATGATCTGCTTGTCTGTGAGGGAATTGATCTTTACACCGATATATGCCTCTCTTCCCGCTTTCTTTTCGCGAATCTCATCCTCGATCATGTCGATCACTCGATTCTGCAGGCACTTCGGCGCTACCAGCAGATGATCGGTATGATCCACCGTCTCACCCATAAACAAAGCCGTAAATACTTCGCCTGCTTCCTTTCCGATCTCCTCATCCGCGGTGATCAGCGACAGATCCGTGTACAGGCGGGAGGTTTTTTCATTATAATTACCTGTACCGATCTGTGTGATATACTGAATCCCGCTCTCGTCCCTGCGGGTGATCAGGCAGAGCTTGGAATGTACCTTCAGGCCATCCAGGCCATAAATCACATGGCAGCCGGCATCTTCCAGCCGGCGGGACCATTCGATGTTGTTTTCCTCATCAAAACGGGCCTTCAGTTCGACCAGCACATCGACCTGCTTGCCGTTCTCCGCAGCGGCTACCAGTGCTTCAACGACCTTACTGTTCTTCGCCAGACGATAAAGCGTCATTTTGATGGAAAGCACCTTTTCATCATCCGCCGCCTCATTCAACATATTCAGGAAAGGAGTGATGCTTTCATAAGGATAGGAAAGCAGAATATCATGCTCCAGCACCTGCGGAATGACCGGATCGCCATTGTGCACCATCGCACTCTTCTGAGGAAGCCGTTTCTCATAAAACAGTTCCGGCTTCTGACGCAGCTTATCCTGAATCTGATACAGGAAGGACAGATCCATCGGCGCCTCCGTTGAAAAGATCTGCGCGTTTTTCAGCCCGAGTTCTTTGCAGAGCTGAGCGATGATCTGGTCATTCAGCTCTCTGGAGATCTCCAGCCGTACCGGGCAGAGCTTGCGGCGCAGCTTTATGACTTCCGCCATATGATCGCGGTAATTCAGCTCTTCATCGTAAATACTGTCCGCATCGATATCCGCATTCCGTGTGATCCGGATCAGAGATTTTCTCGTAATCGTATACTTTTTAAAGACAATCGGCAGGAAATGCAAAATCAGTTCCTCCGCCAGCATATAACAGCCAGGTCTGGACGGGATCGGAATCAGGCGGTTGATCACCTCATTGCTGCAGGGAATGATCGCCAGCTTTCCTTTCTCGCGCTTCGTGCTCAGCACAGCCACCGCATAGATATCCTCATTTTTCAGGAACGGAAACGGCTGCTTCCGCCCGACGACCATCGTAAGAAGGAGGGGCTGAATCTCCCTTGAAAAATATTTTTTCAATTCTGCTTCTTCCGCCTCGTCGAGAGCTGCAAAATTCACCAGCCGTATCCCTTCCTGCGCGACACATTCCATCAAATCCCTGTAAGCCTGATCCTTGCGCGCGTTCAGCTCCTGCACCCGCTCAAGGATTGCGTTCGTCTGCTCTTCCGCCGTCATGTTCGTCTTATTCTCGCGCTCCTCTTTTTTCAGGAGCATCCGGTCATGGAGGGATCCGACCCGCACCATAAAAAATTCGTCCAGATTGCTCTGATAAATGGAAAGAAAGTTGAGGCGCTCACAGAGCGGATTCTGCGTCGATTCCGCCTCCTCCAGCACACGTTCATTGAATTTCAGCCAGGACAGTTCCCGGTTCTGATAGCAGCTTGTCTGATTCATTTTGTTTTCTTCTCCTGTTACTATATTTTTTGTGTTTTTTGTTTTTTCCTGTTCCTCTATATCAGCAGGAAACATCCGCCCGGTCGTTCCCTTCTTTCTGCCGACAGATTCCGTCTTTCCGGTTTTATCCGCCGCTATCATGGTGACCTTCTGATCCGAATCCGGCTTCGTCTTCCTGTTCCTTCTCTTTTCTGTAGTTTTTTCCGTCCGGTTCTTCTGGCCATACTTTCTTCGCATTACGGCTGCTGTGATCCATATAGCCAGCAAAACCAGAAGCAGGGTCAGAGCCGCCCCTTCCGCCCCTGACATCCCCCCGAACAATGATATCCCTTCTGTTTCCATCCTGATTTTCCTCATCGTTGAATTTATTGCTTTTACCGTTTTTGTCGTCCTGTTTTTCCTGTTTATCTGCAGTGGAATTCCCTTTTTCCATATTTTTCACCTGGCTGGACTTCTCATTTTTTCCATACAATCCGAACACTCCACACAGCTTTTTCAAACTCCTCACAAAATTTTCCGTCTCTTAAAGACCAGAAGGCAGATCAGTACAACCACCAGGCTTACCATTATGATCACCGGGTAGCCTTCCTTCAGCTCCGGCATATTTTCAAAATTCATTCCATACCAGCCGGTAATCAGAGTCAAAGGAAAAAAGATCGTGGAGATCACGGTCAGAAAACGCATGTTGTCATTCTGCCTCGCGTCCGCCAGCGACTGGTAAGCATCCCGCACCTGCTGCGCATATTCCAGAAGATAACTGGTACGGTCTTTCAGACGCTCCGCGCGGTCCCCCGCAGTACCAAAATATTTCAGCTGCTTGCGTGCAAAATAACGGTCCTCATTTTCTTCCAGTTCCCGGATCATATCCATAAGCTGGTCATAATAGCCCCGGAGTATCAGAAGCTGTTTGCGGACCGGCTGCAGACGGTTCTGAATCGTTTCAAACTCTCCTTTCGCCGTCTCATCCTCCATCTCCATCAGCTCATGCTCATACTGATCAAGGATCAGAGCATCTCCTGATATAAATTCCGCAATAAAATTGTACAGAAAACGTTCTCTGGTATCTCCCTGATGCGCCCGTTTCATCCGTATCCGCTCGATCAGGCGCTGTGAAAATCCGCTGTTATCAATCAGCACGATATAGTTTTCCGTGATCACAAATGCGATCAGATAGCGGCATCCAAGGACATCCAGAAGCCGCGGGATTGCCAGCGTCCCATACAGACATTCCTGCTGACTCTCTACCTTGCAAAAGGAAATCTCCGCCAGCGTCCGGTCCAGTTCTACGTTGACAGACAGTGCATTCAAAACACTCTGGCTCTGATTCTCACTGACAACAAAAACGGCCGGCGCTCCGCTTTGGAGTACAGTATCCATATCTGTCTCCACAAGCTGACTGCCCAATAAATAAATCATTTGTCCACATCTCCATAAAGTAACATATGGTTTTTCAAGCGATCGGACATGCTGGATCCTGCCCAAAACGCATACCATATGCTCTGTTATTTTAATGGCTTTCCACTCGCTATGAAATCGCAGCCAGGTAAAGTGAATGTAAAATTCTGGTAATCGCATCCTGTCCTTTTGGAGGCCGCCAAAAAGCAGTCGGCTTTTACCTGATCCGCTCTTATCAGATGGGGAATGCTTTGACACCTGCAAAAAAAGAGCAAGCACGAAGTTTTACTTCATGCCCGCTCTTATAATACTCCGGAATCTGGCGATTCTGTCGTTAACTTATCGGGTGAAAACCCGCAAGCGCGTCTTCTCCGCTTCGGTCGGCGAATATCCCGCCCAATGGACGGGATGCCACCCGGCGAGGGCTAAACGAACATCCACTGGATGTCCAGCACCCTTCCGATAAGTTATATCACTCTCCGTTTTTCTTCCAGCCTGCCCGAATCTTTTCCTGCAGTTTGTCCAGTGGCTGCAGCCCTGAAAGGGAGTCATAGGTCGCCACGCAGGAAGCCCCGGCGGCAGCAGCCAGGTGCAAACAATCCTCCGGTGCGTATCCTTCCAGCACCGCAGTCAGGAAGGCCGCAATACAAGTATCTCCCGCTCCGGCACCGGAAAGAATCCGTTCCGGCACATAGCTTCTCTCAAAGCCTTCCAGATCCGCCCAGGCTGCGGTAGCCAGTTCAAGCTTAGACCCAATCTTCCTCAGCTGTTCTTCCGATGCGGTGCGATAATAAATCCCGGGTGCTCCGCATTTGAGTATCAGTACCTTTGCTCCCATTTCCATGCAGGAGTCTGCCAGAGGACGCACATCCTTCTCAATATCCAGAATTTCTGTCAGATCCTTCCCGGCAGCCCGCGTCTGCCATTCGCTGAGTCTCTCCGGATCCAGCATATAACAGATTTCTTCCACACTCGGCACAAAAAAGTCAACATACGGCATCACAGCTTCCAGAATCCTGCGCCAGTCGGCTTTTCCAGCCTCCGAGGCGGGATCGACCGCCGCCATATCCAGAGATGTCGCCGCGCCTGCCGCTTTCGCGCGCTTCATAAGCTCCACGAGCTCTTCTCCATCATTCCGGTACATACCCGCCATAATCGGCGGGTAGCCAAAATGAAACAGCGCCGCCTGCTCCAGCTCCTTCTGCGGGACATCCGAAGCACAGAAAGTATCATTCGCTCCCGGATCATGCAGGAAAATCCGGTCAATTCCCGGCATGGCAAGCACCACGGAATAAGAGGTCGCCTCGCCATCCGCCACCAAAAGACCTTCCGTCACACCATAGTCCCGCAGAATCGACTGTACCATGGTGCCAAAAGCATCCCGGCCGGCTTTCCCCATCAGCTTCACGTCTGCTCCGAGAATCTTCATCGCCAGGCCGGTATTCGCCACCGCTCCGCCCGTATGCACGTCAACACCCTGCATGTGAAGCAGCTTCCCCGGCTGCAGAAGATCGCCTGGCTGATCCACGCGCCTGTCCGGAAAAACCGGTGTGATATCCAGACAGATGTGGCCTGCTACAATTGCTTTTTTACTCATGTATTCTCACCACCCCTTTTATTATTCTCACAATGATTCTCAACGTTTTTAATTACATGCATATCCAATCACACTTACACTACAGCCTCGATCAGAATTCTATCTCCGATTACAATATCTTTTACCCCTATTTCCTTCTTTTTATTAAAATTGAAACTGAGCATATATCCTTTTTTTAAGTGAAAATAATCCATATAATCGGAAAGCTGTTTTTCTCCGCGCTCATTGTAGGCATTTCCATGCCAGATTTTAAGCTCGCAAATAAACTGTTCACCTAGATAATCAATCACCAGATCCATGCGTTCCCGATTCCTGGTCTCCGGCTCTACATAACAATTACCGTTTCCATTAATAATCGGTTTTAAAAACAGCATAAAATATCTGCGTCCTTCATCCTCGACAAAGGTTTCATCTTTATCTCCATACAGGAAATCAAACGTATCTACAAAGCGTTCCAGAATATGCCTGACATTCAGGTGACCATCTATAATATATTGTTCTTTTTCTCTGGAGCCTTCCACAAAGATTTTGTTTTCCTGTTGACGGGCATCCATCAGAAATTTGTTATACAGTCGTGTTTCAAAAATGCGATTCGATATTCTCAAAACAGAATCCTGCACCTTAATAAAACCAAACATGGTTGCATCTCTTACTGCCCTGTCGTCCGCATTATAGGAAACCTGTTCTCCCTGAAAAAGGATGCTTGAAATCACAGCCTTCATTTTGGGAAAATCGTAAAGCTTACTTATCAGGGAATCAAATAAGGGGTTGTTCTCCTCGATTAAAATTTTTAACGCTCTCTGAAAACCATATTCCGTCCATACTGCTGCTTTGTTGATAAATTTCTTACCGTCAACAAGGTATTCATCCATAAGCTTGCACAACCGTGAAACCAGATAAGGGTATCCTGATGTGTAATCAAAAATCAGCTTCGCCATTCTGCTGATATTCATACCCGTGCAATAATCTGTCTCATATGCATTTAGCATTCCGCAGATATCTTCCACAGAAAAGCTCATATCAACCCGAAAGTCGGCAGCTATATTCCAAGGTGAATTCTCCTGATGCTCTTCCATTGACCGAAGTTTTCTCTTAATGCTCCGGATATCATAGACTCCTGCGAGGATCACGCTCTGAAAAGTCTGAATTGTGTCTCTGTCCAGGTATCCTGCGCGAAGCTGAGCCAGAAAATCAAGAAACACCCGATTATTCGACGCCTGATCCACCTCATCTATCATCAACACGATCGGTCTGTCCGCTTTTTCACATATTTCCGAAAGGCTGTCAAACAAATCGAACAGCTGCAGTTTTTCATTTTGTACCTCCAGTGTTTTCTTCAAAGGCTGAAGGATTCCATCTTCCAGTTTATTCTCAATACGAATCTTTTTAAGAAACTCTCTGGCAAACGCAATGCAAAACAGATTTTCCGTCTCAAAAACAGATGAACTCATCCGCTGAAAGTCCATACTTACCACAATAAAATCGGGGCGCAGGTATTCTGCAAGAGCTCTGAGTGTAGTTGTCTTTCCGTATTGCCTCGCCCTGTTAATCGTGAAATAATCGCCGTTTTTCACCATTTCACTAATTGCCGCAAGTCTTGAAGCGAGATCAACCATATAATGTTTATCAGGTCTGCATGCACCGGTAACGTTAAAATTTTTCGCCATTGACCGCCTTCCCCCAATTCAACTGCAATCGTTATTGTATCAAATGTAACTATTCCGAACAGCAGGCCACAGGTCTACGCTGCCGCTCCGGTCGGTGCTAAACGGTCCTGCGTGCCAGTGGCACGCGTTAAGGACCGACCGGAACGGAGTGTAGACGCCACTGGCGCTCAGCACCTGTCTTTTCATTTCGATGCTGTTCTGATTTGTTACTATCAAATTATAACAAATGGCTTTTCCCTTTACAAGCCATTCTTCCCTTCTTTTGCCGGATGTCTGCTTCTCCATTTCCCACGTATGATTTTAAACAAATCCAGGTCAGAATTTTTCTAACTTCTCATGCCAAAGATTTTCGCTGCATTACTACACATAAAAGATAAAACACGTGACATTTTCCTGCACTGTTGATAAAATAAATGTAACCCTTAAGAGCCGCATCGAAATGAAAGGAAGAACTTTGG
>JAJBVF010000573.1 GCA_020859965.1 Clostridiales bacterium | reverse complement strand
GTGTCAGCCTGTCTGTATCAGAGATTTTCCAGATCCTTTTTCGGGGAACGGGGGATGAGACGGCGTACAGCATTATCTGGCAGATTCGTCTTCCACGGATTCTTTCTGTTATTCTTCTGGGCGGCGCTCTGTCTGTTTCCGGTTTCCTTTTGCAGACTTTTTTCGGGAATCCGATTGCCGGTCCGTTTGTGCTGGGGATTTCCTCCGGCTCGAAGCTGGTCGTCGCACTGATCATGGTCTTCTATCTTTCGAGATCCATGACCATGTCTTCGACAGATATGATTATTGCCGCGTTTGTCGGCGCCATGATCTCGATGGGCTTCGTCCTGCTGGTATCAAGAAAAGTAAAGAACATGTCGATGCTCGTGATCTGCGGTGTGATGATCGGCTATATCTGCTCGTCTATTACCGATTTTGTGGTCACATTTGCGGACGATTCAAACATTGTCAATCTGCATAACTGGTCGCTTGGAAGCTTTTCCGGTATGACATGGAGCAATGTAAAAGTGATGGCGATCGTGGTCGGTATCTCACTTGTAATCACATTTTTCCTCTCCAAGCCGATCGCGGCCTATCAGCTGGGGGAGGTATATGCGCAAAATCTCGGCGTGAATATCCGCGTCTTCCGTGTAGCTCTGATCCTGCTCTCCAGCATCCTCTCCGCCTGTGTGACCGCATTTGCGGGGCCGATTTCCTTCGTTGGAATCGCGGTGCCGCATCTGGTGAAGAGCCTGCTCAATACGGCCAAACCAATTCTGGTGATACCAGCCTGCTTTCTTGGCGGAGCAGTTTTCTGCATGTTCTGTGATCTGATCGCACGAACTGCATTTTCCCCGACAGAGCTTTCAATCAGTTCTGTGACGGCGATTTTTGGCGCACCGGTGGTCATTTATATTATGGTACGGAGGAAAGCGAGATGAGCGCTGAGACTGAAAGAAAACATACCGTGCAAAATGCAACTGAGGCGAAGGATTCGTTTCATGCTGAGTATAATGCCACGGAGAAAAAGAATACTGCCCGGAGCAATTCCCTTTACTTCCATACGGAGAAGCTTACGGTTGGCTATGATGGGAAGCCTTTGATCAAAGAGATTCAGATCCAGGTGCATCGGGGCGAAATTCTGACACTGATCGGACCGAACGGCGCCGGTAAGTCGACGATTCTCAAAAGCATTACCAGACAGCTGAAAACCATCAGCGGCACAGTATTTCTGGAGAATGAAGCACTGCAGAAGCTTTCCGGAAAAGACCTTGCGCAGAAGATGGCGGTCGTCCTCACAGAACGGATGCATTCAGAGCTGATGACCTGCGAGGATATTGTGGCGACCGGGCGTTATCCGTATACGGGGACGCTCGGCATTCTGACAGAGGAGGATCGCAAGAAAGTCCATGAAGCGATGGCACTTGTCCATGCGCTCGATCTCTGTGACCGGGATTTCAAAGCGATCAGTGACGGACAGCGGCAGCGGATCATGTTGGCGCGCGCAATCTGCCAGGAGCCGGAAATCATTATTCTGGACGAGCCAACTTCGTTTCTGGATATCCGGCATAAGCTGGAATTGCTTTCTATTTTAAAACGGCTGGTGACACAGAATCAGGTGGCCGTCATCATGTCTTTGCATGAGCTTGACCTTGCTCAGAAAATTTCGGACACCGTGATCTGCGTTAAAGGAGAGTACATAGACCGGGCAGGAACGCCGGAGGAAGTCTTTACTTCCGATTATATTCAGCAGCTCTACGGAATCACGACTGGCAGCTACAATGAACATTTTGGCTGCATCGAGATGGCGCGGGTGCCAGGCAGTCCGGATGTTTTCGTGATCGGCGGCGGAGGAAATGCCGTTCCGACCTACCGCAGACTGCAGCGGGCGGGCATTCCGTTTGCCACGGGCGTTCTCCATGAAAATGATATTGACTGTGAGGCGGCGAAAGACCTCGCGTCTGTGGTTATCACAGAGCAGGCATTCGAGCCGGTCAGTGAAGAAAAAGTGCATGAGGCGATGGAAGTGCTGCGCTCCTGCAAAAGAGCCATCTGCTGCGTCCCCTCATTTGGGACAATGAATGCGCGAAACGCCATGCTGCTGGATGAGGCAAAGCGGCTGGGGATTCTGGAAGATTATAGTGTACAACAAAATTCTTTTGACATTTACTATAAATGATGCATTCGGATGCGTGAGGAATGGCTGTTTACGCAACCTCGCGTCCCGCGCAAAGTAAAACGATTAAAGTTGTTTACTATAAAATTATCCTATAGATGCAAGGGGGCATATTATGGACAGCGAGAGCTTTCGAAGGGGCCTGAAGGATGGGATACCGATCGCGCTTGGTTATTTTGCTGTATCTTTTACATTTGGGATTATGGCAGTATCATGCGGTCTTACGATCTGGCAGGCCGTTTTGATTTCTCTGACCAATCTTACTTCGGCCGGGCAGTTTGCCGGGCTGGAGATTATTGCGGCAGGCGGCTCTTATATGGAAATCGCGCTGACGCAGCTGATCATTAATCTGCGCTACTGCCTGATGTCTTTTTCACTTTCCCAGAAGCTGCCCAGAGACTGTGCGCAGGGGCATCGTTATGTGGTGGCATTTGGTATCACAGATGAGATTTTTGGCATCAGCGCGAGTCAGGAAGGGCGGATCAGTCCATATTATAATTATGGGGCGATGTGTGTGGCCATTCCCGGCTGGACGATCGGTACGCTGGTCGGCGCAGTGTCCGGCAACCTGCTTCCGGGATTTGTCCTTTCCGCCCTTGGCGTAGCGATTTACGGCATGTTTCTGGCAGTTATTATTCCGCCGGCGAAACACAGTCGTGCGGTATTGGGAGTCGTCATAGGAGCGATGGCGGTAAGCAGCCTGTTTGCGTATGCGCCATTGCTGAATCAGGTGTCATCCGGATTTGTTATCATCATCACTACGATCGTGGTGGCCGGCGTGGCGGCCGTTTTGTGTCCGGTGAAGGAGGAACGTCATGAATCATAACGTATATATTTATATCCTTTTGATGGCGGGTGTGACCTACCTGATCCGCATGCTTCCGATTACACTGATCAAAAAAGATATCACTAGTTCTTTCATTCGCTCTTTCTTGTACTATGTGCCTTATGCCTGCCTGGCGGCTATGACCTTTCCGGCGATTTTATCCGCGACAGGAAATACAATCTCAGCTGCGGCGGGATTTGTGGTGGCTCTGATCGCTGCTTACAAGGAAAAAAGTCTGATTACCGTAGCGCTGCTTGCCTGCCTTGTCGTGTTTCTGGTGGAGCGGGTGCTGGTACTATTATAAAGGACTTATCTGATGCCTATATTGACAAAAAGATACTTGCGTAATATAATCTGTACCGCGGCAAAAAGGATTGACAACAGAACCGCCAGATATTAGATTATAAATAATAAAAATAGATAGAAATCTGATATTCATAAAGGAGGTTGATGCAATGGAGGATACAGGAATGACTGAGAAGGAATTAAAAGATCAGACGATACGCGAATATGTCAATTTACAGAGGCTTAAAAATGCGGATGACCGGGATAAGGAACTGGAATATCAGGAAAAGATTTTAAAAGCCAGGCTACAGTCTCTCGGTGTGCCAACTGAGGATTTGGAACTGTAGTAGAAAATGCTACAGACTGCTAACTGAAAATTCTGCCAGAGCATATTCCGAAGCCTCAGCTGTTTCCCCTTTTCCGCGGCTGAATCTGCCGTAGATGATCAATAATTGTAAAAATAATTCCGAACCAGATGAAACAGAATGCGACCAGCTTATTCCGGTTCAGTTCTTCATGAAAGTAAAACAGTCCCATCAGAAACTGAAGCGTCGGGTTGATATACATCAGGATGCCGGATATGTAATAGGGAATTTCTTTTACACCAATGTTAAAAAGCAAAAGCGGTATGGAGGTAATGATTCCGCACGCCGGAAGCAGCAGAAATTCAGCTCCGTGAAGCACACCAATACTCCCCATTCCGGCGTTGTCTGCCCAAAGCGCAAAAAGCAGAGCGAATGGCGTCATACAGAGCGTTTCCATAAAAAGCGATGTGTATGGCGACAGACTCAGATTTTTCTTGACTGCTCCATAGATGGCGAAGGAGCCGGAAATCAGCAGTGCCAGCGCAGGGATCGTGCCGGAGCGTACGATCATATACACTACGCCGATCAGGGCAAACAGGAACGTGAGTAATTCCAGCTTACTTGGGCGCTCCCGGAAAACAAACAAACCGATCGCGCCGACCAATACCGGTTCGATAAAATATCCAAGACTTGCGTCCAGCACATGTCCGCTGCTGACTGCAAAAATATACACGCCCCAGTTGATTGTGATCAGAATCCCGCAGATGAAGCAGGTCAGAAGCTGCCGATGATTTCGAAACACTGGGGCAATCTCTTTCCATCTCCCTGTCAATGCCATGAAAAGTCCCATGAATACCATGGACCAGATAATACGCTGCGAAAGCACATAAACCGAATTCACTTCACTCAGCAGATTCCAGAAAATGGTCAGTACACCCCAGCAGACATAGGCTGCCGCCACACCGAAGGTTCCCCGCACTGTCTTATTCATAATCTTTCTCCTCACGTGTTTGACCTTTTAAAAATGGTTGGAATACGCGTTATTCTTACAGGCATCCTCTTTTTTTGAAACAGCAAATCCCACCATTTTTCGTTCACATTCTACTCTTGTCGCGGCTTTGTGTCAATGTGCATGCGGAGGTTTATTATATTTCAGCTGCAATTTTCAATTGAACAGAATACGGCTTTTGAAAGATCAAAAGCCGTATAATATAAGCAAATATTCTGGATTTTCAGGATTATTATATAGGCTGTCCTACTTATGCTTCAACGAAATCCACAACAAGCGTCAGGTGATCTGCCAGTTTTACAAATGGTACCGTAAAATACCAGGTTCCATCTGCTTCCTCTGCGATAGCTGTCTCTGAACCATCCTCGATGTACATCGGATATTCTGACGGGTCGGTTGTAACATCCACAGATACTTCATTTCCGTCGTCATCCACATAGTAGACATTGATGCCGGAATAATTTTCAGGATCCGATACAGCTATCTGCACGCCTTCTCCAGAACGGAATTGAGCAGCGCCCTGTGTCGCAGTGGTCCATTCTGCCGGTACAAAGCCATCCTTCGCGTAGGTGTCGCCATACCAGTTTGTGTACATTCCGCCTTCTACGGTATTTCCATCTTCGTCCACATAGGTGTCTTCCGTACTGTAGCCTTTGTACTCTACAGTTCCCATGTTCAGGTTATTATTGTTGGATGTGTCGATCACAGTCACTACCGTATCATCGCTCAATGTGTCTGTGTCCAGGACAATCTCAGCGTCGGATACGGAAAATCCTATATTGATCGTCAGATCTGCTGCAGTTCCGGTTCCGAGAACTTCTTCGGTTCTTTCGGCCCAGAGAGTGGTCTCTTCGCTGATTTTCAGATAATATACATCATAAGGCTGGTTTGATGTCGCACCGTCCTCCTGAGCTCCCAGGGCGTTGAAATCAGCGTCCCAGAACGCATAGTATGATGTGACGTCATCGCCTTCATCCGCGTCAAATGTAAAACGTACGATCTGGTGCGGCGCTATATTTACTTTGACCTCATATCCCGGATCCGGTTCGGCTCCGAAATAAACATAATCTCCTTCAGCAACCTCAACGGAATCTCCTTCAAGCTCTGTCTTTGAATCATATCCGACCAGATATCCTTCCTCGTCAAACTGTGGATTTTCTAATGAGTAGAACCACAGAGAACCGCTTCCTTCTACGTTCGCGACCGACACGGTGATGACTTCATCTGCCGGATTGACTGTTTCTGTTTCCTCGGAAGTATCAGCTGCCACTGCGCCAAACCCGCTGGTCAGCACCATTGCCCCGGCCAGCAGACCGGCGAATGCTTTTTTATAATTCTTCATCATTCATCATTCTCCTTTTTTGTTCCCCAATTATAAGTTATCCAAAGAATTTATATATTCCAGTAATAGTCTTGCCCCATGAGATGATTTTTTGTTCCGTAAATAGCAAAAACAGGCTGAAATGACTGTGACAGATTCAGGTGTTCTGCCGGTTCAAAGAAACGTTCTGATTCAGCAGTCTCTATAAATTCTTTTGAGTATCTGGTTTCTGCTGATAAACGGACCGTCCTTTCTTTTATCCTTTTCTGAATAGCAGACGCCGAAACCATGTAACCATGCCGGACAGCCGCATGATTTTCTTTATCCGCTTTGCTGGCGGCCTGTTACATTTATATTGATTATACCTGAAGCTGTCATTGTACAGATTATTCGATATCTGCAAAAAATAAGTCGTAAATTGAATTAAAGGATCAGATTCCTTATCTTCTGACTTTCAGTGAGTCTATTTTCGGGTCAGAGGAAACATATTATGAATCAAAGTAAACTATTAAATTTGATAGGATATAAGAGAGGAAACAGACAAAAGTAGGAGGGCGGAGGTTTTATGTCAGAGTATTGTGAAATTAGAAGAACCTATTCAAAACTTGGGGATTTTCCGGCGATTGTGCCCTGTATGCTGTATGAGCCGCTGCATCCCGGTGAGAAAAGTAAAGTCGGGATTGTGCTTTGTCATTCGGATCAGGATTATATTGAATTTCTGCCGGCCATGGAACTGGCGAAGAGAGGGTACCGTGTGGCGGCCACCCATGTATCCGAGGCTTCAAATCCATTGGATATGAAGCTTAAGGAAGTCGCTGTCGTGGTGGACTACCTGAAGAATTATCCGGGCGTGGAGAAGGTGCTGTTGCTGGGACATTCCGGTGGAGCGACCCTGATGAGCGCATACCAGAGCGTAGCGGAAAACGGAGCAGCTGTTTTTCAGAATCCGGGAAGGATCGTAAAGCTGGATGACATCGGCTCTTTGCCGGCGGCGGATGGAGTCATGCTGCTTGATTCCAACTTCGGAAACGGAGTGATGAGTCTGGTATCTCTGGATCCGGCCATTGTGGATGAGCGAAGCGGTGTGAAACGGGATCCGGAGCTTGATCTGTTTAATCCCGCCAATGGCTATAGCACGGAAGGATGCAGCTTCAGCAGCGAATTTGTCCGGAAATTCTTGAAAGCACAGGCCGGACGTATGAACCGGCTGATTGACTACTGTCAGGAGCGGATTTCCCTGATCGATCAGGGAAAGGGCAATTTTGTAGATGATGAGCCGCTGATCATTCCGGGAGGAACACAGTTTGGCCCTAATAATAAATTATTTGTACAGGTGCCGGAGTATTTTTCCCATACGCTTGAACCACAGAAGCTGTTGCATCAGGATGGCAGCGTGAGCACTGAAATCGTTCCGTGTCTGAGGAAGTTCAAGGAGGGTGCCAACAGTGCATCAGTTTACCATTTTGGCTGTCTGTCCACTACGGTCAGAACCTTCCTGAAATCGTCTGCAGTTCGGGTTGATCCGGAACAATATGGTTATGATGAAAGTCAGATTTATGGAATTGACTGGGATTCCAGCTATTGCGTGACCGTGGGAAACATCAGGGAAGTCACTGTACCGCTGCTTCTCATGGGTATGACTGGCAGCTACGAATATATCGCATCCGAACACATCTATCGGCGCGCCGAAAAGGTAACGGATAAGACTCTGGTATTTGTGGAAGGCGCAAGCCATAATTTCACCACGGCGCCGGAGGCGGAGACTTATCCTGGTCAGCTTGGTGACAGTGCGAAGGCATGTTTCGACTATGTAGATGGCTGGATCGCCAGCCGATTTGCGTAGGGAACACAGTATATTCGTTTTTTACCTCACTGCCGGAGGCGGAGACAAAACGCAAGAGGGTGCATTGCGCGGTTTTTGCTTTCCGGTAGTGGGCATAAATAAAATGCAACATAAATTATATATTGTAAAAGGAGGTACAAAATGAAAAGGAAAATTGGTTTAAAGAAAGTATCCCGTGGAGTCAGTATCGTACTGACCGCTGGCCTTGTTGCAGGCTCCCTGTCCTTTGCTGCACTGGCTGCAGAGATAGACACCAGCCGCACGTCCACCGCAAATTCGGATGAACGTTATGAGAAGGTGACGGTAGCGATTCCGAGCGATCCGGTAGATCTGGGTCCTACAGGTTATGGTGACAACAGCGCACAGTATACTTCGAAGAACTATTTTGAGTCTCTGTTTGACTTCAGAGACAATGACTATGTTCCGATCATGACAACAGGCTATACCGAGGTAGACGAGCTGACCTGGGATGTAGAGCTGTATGACTACATTACTGATTCAGACGGAAACAATATTACAGCCAGCGACGTTGTCTTTTCCTATCAGCTCCTCATTGACGCCGGTAAAGCGATGAAATTCGATACCTTTGAGAGTGTTGAAGCAGTGGATGATTACACGGTAAGGTTCCATTGGACCAAGGCAATCGACAGTGTAGGCGAGCTGGAATGGCCTTTGTGTCGTGTACATATCGTATCCGAGCAGGCATACAATGATCATGCAATGGCTTCTGACCCGGTAGGCACCGGACCTTATGTGGTGACCGAATACGTGGCAGGTGCAAAGATTGTCATGGAAGCAAACGATAATTACTGGCAGACCGATGAGCTGTGTGATGTGGAGCACCTTGCTAATGTGCAGACGCTCGAGTATGACATCATCTCTGAAACATCTCAGCATGTGATTGCTCTTTCCACCGACCAGATTCAGTATACCGAGCAGGTACCGAGTGAGAATCTGGCAGATTTCGAGGAAGGCGGACAGTATGCGGATGGCCATTTGGTCTATGAGACACAGGGTTCTACGGTAGAGGTACTGTTCCCGAACTGCTACGACGGTAAGATCACTGCAGATGTAAATCTTAGAATGGCTATCTTCTACGCTATCGACAACGAGGCAGTGGCTATGGTAGCAGGAACCTATGACGCGGCTAAGGCATTCGGAACTCCGTTCTTCTCTGATTACAACGAGGAATGGGAGAGCGCGGAAGGCAACTATATGGCAGTATACGACCTGGATAAGGCAAAGGAATATCTGGATCAGTCTTCCTACAACGGAGAAGAGCTTGTTCTGCTTTGCCCGACAGATGAAGCTTCCAAATCTGCCTGCACCATGATTCAGACCATGCTGCTGCAGGTCGGCATTAATGTAACAATCAATTCTGAGGATGGAACGCTTCTTGAAACAGATATGCTGGATCCTGCAAACTGGGATCTGCTCTATAAGGATATCGGTGGTGGTTCTCAGGTTGGCGAGTGGAACCGTCCGATGAATAACGAAGAGTTTGGCGATGGCTACAACATGGCTAAGATCAGCGACGATACCCTTCAGAGCTATCTTCTGGAGTGCGCGACTGTAGAAGGACATACGGAAGAGAATATGACAATGCTCCATGATTATATTCTTGAAAATGCTTACTATTATGCAGTATGCACACCTCGTATGACGGCCGTTTACAGCGATGATTTCGCTTCCCTGGTTTACAGAGAGAGTGAATTCCTTCGCCCGGGCTCCTGTGACTATTATCTGGATTAAGTAAAAAAACAGACGGTATCTTGACGGTAAATATGGATGAGCGGGGCACCCTCCCGCCATCCATATTTTTAAAAATTAAAGAGGTATACATATGGCAAGATATATTGTGAACCGGTTATTCTGGATGATTGTCATCCTTTTGGGTACTGCTTTTGCCATTTTCACGATTTTGTATTTTACGCCCGGAGATCCTGCGGTCGTTTTCGCGGGCGGCAGTGCCACAGCAGCGGATGTCGAAAATATGCGCCACATACTTGGCCTCGACAAATCCTATCTGCAGCAGCTAGGCGAATTTTTTTACAACACATTTATCAAATGGGATCTTGGCACCTCATGGGCCTACAACAAACCTGTGGTTGAGGAATTAGTCGTTCGTCTTCCCAGAACCATCATCATCGGACTGGCAGCAATGGTGCTGAACCTCTCGAGTGGTCTGCTGATGGGTATTTTCGCGGCACCGCACGAAGGCAAATGGCAGGATTCTCTGACTATGGGAATCGCCATGGTCTTTATATCAGCGCCGGATTTCTGGGTTGCGCTGATGATGATTCTTTTATTCTCAGCAAAGCTGAACATTCTGCCTGCCTATGGAATCGGAGGTCCCAGGTATTATGTAATGCCGATTTTGTGTGCGGCTCTGGCAGGCATCGCGGTAAATGCCCGTCAGACCAGAGCTTCTATGCTGGGAGTATTCCGTGAGGACTATATCACAACGGCCAGAGCTAAGGGTCAGGTGGAGAAAAAGGTGGTTTACGGCCATATGCTCCCGAATGCGCTGATGCCGATCATTACTTCGATTGGAAATGGTTTTTCTAAGATTGTGGCGGGAACGCCTGTAATTGAAAGCGTATTTTCTATACCGGGTGTGGGGCTGTACCTGTTGACATCGATCAATTCCAGGGATTATCCGGTAGTGCGCATCTGCGTTCTTTTCTTTGCTGTGTTTACTGCTATTTCCATGCTCCTGGTTGATCTTACCTACGCATTTGTAGATCCCCGGATCAAAGCGCAGTATTCCGGTTCCAGAAAGAAGGTGGGCAAAAAATGAAAAAAGAAAAAAAGGAAAAGAAAGTTTCTCTTTTCGCAGAGACTCTGGCCAGAATATGGGAAAATGGTGGCGCGCGGGTCGGCACGGTGCTCTTCCTGCTGATTGTGATCGTCTGCGTATTTGCGCCCATCGTTGCGCCCTATGGCCCCAATGATATGGATCTGACGGCCATGTATAAAGGTCCCAGCTTAAAGCACCTTTTTGGTACAGACGGTATGGGACGCGATCAGTTAAGCCGTATTCTCTATGGCGGCAGGTATTCTCTCGCGCTTGGTCTTTGCGCTGCGATCGTCGGCTCTGGCGTGGGAGCATTCATCGGAAGTTTTGCCGGTTATTTTGGAGGAAAGACTGAAACGCTGATCATGCGTCTGATGGATATCTGGTCTTCTCTGCCAAGCATGCTGCTGTGTATTCTGATCTCCGCTACACTGGGTGCCGGATTTACGAATACGGTAATTGCGCTGGCAGTAGGAAATGTGCCCACCGGTGTGCGTTTGATCCGCGGGCAGATTCTCTCGGAGCGATCCAAAGAATATCTGGAAGCGGCGGAATCCATCAACTGCTCAAAGTCGACGATCATGTTCAAACACATGCTTCCGAACGTCATTTCTCCGATTATCGTAGATATGACTATGGGCATCGGCATGAATATTACTATGGCCGCGGCACTTTCTTATATTGGACTTGGCGTTCAGCCGCCGACACCGGAATGGGGTGCCATGCTGGCGGATGCGCGGACGCATATTCTGAATTATCCGTATCTGATTATGTTTCCGGGTATTATCATCGCGTTGACGGTTCTGTCCATCAATCTGATCGGCGATGGTCTGCGTGACGCAATGGATCCGAAGCTGAGAAAATAGGAGGGAGAAAAATGGCTGAAGAATATTTAAAGGTCGAAGACCTGGAGGTCATTTATACCTCCGGGAAGAAAATAGTACAGGCCGTTAACAAAGTCTCTTTCAGCATGAAAAAAGGCGAAACCCTGGCGCTTGTGGGAGAGACGGGAGCCGGAAAAACCACCATTGCCCGGTCAATTCTGGGAATCCTTCCGAATCCTCCGGCAAAGATGCTGGGAGGGAAAATTACGCTGGACGGTCAGGAACTGACCAGTCTTTCTGAGGAGGAAATGCTGGGCATCCGCGGCGGAAAGATTGCCATGATCTTTCAGGATCCCATGACGGCGCTGAATCCGCTGATGACGGTGGGAGCGCAGATTGAGGAAGGGCTTTTGCTTCACAACAAATATACGAAGGAGGAAGCGCAAACGAAGGCCGGGGATATGCTGGAGATGGTAGGAATCCCCAGAGAGCGCGCGGTGGAATATCCTTTTGAGTTTTCCGGAGGAATGAAGCAGAGGGTGGTAATCGCTATGGCTCTTGCCTGCAATCCGACTCTGCTGCTTGCAGATGAACCAACCACTGCGCTGGACGTGACGATCCAGGCACAGGTACTGGATCTGATTCGGGATCTGAAAAAGAAATACAACACGTCTATGATCCTGATTACTCACGATCTGGGAGTTGTAGCAGAGACCAGCGACAATGTGGCCGTGATTTATGCGGGGAAGATTATTGAGTATGCGGATAAGCGTGAGCTGTTCAAAAACCCGCAGCATCCTTATACTCATGGACTGTTCGGCTCTCTTCCCAGCATGACGCAGGGACAGAAGCGCTTAAAGCCCATTGCCGGCTCGCCGCCGGATCCGACGAACCTGCCCGCAGGCTGCGCCTTCGCGCCGCGCTGTCCGCATGCTACGGAGGCATGCAGAGGGGGAGATATTCCGTTCGCGGAGGTTAAGCCAAGGCATTTTTGCCGCTGTATAAATCTGCAACAGGAGGTAGGATGATGTCATTATTAGAAGTAAATAATCTCAAAAAATACTTTAAGGTTCCCGCCGGAGTAAATCACGCGGTGGATGGCATCTCTTTTACCATCGACAAAGGAGAAACACTTGGAGTGGTGGGTGAATCCGGCTGCGGGAAAAGCACACTGGGAAGAACGATCATTCATCTTCAGGAGGCGACAGACGGACAGATCTGTCTGAACGGCGAGGATATCACTCATGTAAAAGGAAAGGATCTGAAACGTGTACGGGAAAAAATGCAGATCGTATTTCAGGATCCTTACTCTTCTCTGAATTCTCGTTTCCGTATCGAGACCACTATCGAGGAGCCTCTGAAAAATTCTGGTCGTTTTAAAAATAAGAAAGAACTCAAGCAGGAAGCTGCCCGACTTATGAATCTGGTGGGAATTGATGAGCGTTTGCGACAATCCTATCCGCATGAGCTGGACGGCGGCCGCCGCCAGAGAGTGGGCATCGCCAGAGCGCTGGCATTGAATCCTGAATTTATCGTCTGTGATGAGCCTGTATCGGCACTTGATGTTTCCATTCAGGCGCAGGTGCTGAATCTGTTGATGGATATTCAGGAGCAGACCGGAACGGCTTATATGTTCGTCACTCATGATCTGTCCGTTGTGCGGCATATTTCCAACAACATTCTGGTCATGTATCTGGGACAGATGGTGGAGAAGGCTCCTACGGAAGAACTGTTTGAGCATACCCTGCATCCCTATACGAAGGCGTTGCTTTCTGCGATACCATCTACTGACATTGATCATCCTATGCAGAGAGTGCAGCTGAAGGGAGAGATTACCTCGCCGATTAACCCGGCCCCCGGATGCCGTTTTGCGGCAAGATGCCCATATGCTACGGAGGCGTGCAGGGAACCGCAGAAGCCAATAGAAGTCAGCAAGGGGCATTTTGTTTCCTGCTGCCGGGTGAATGAGATTAATTAACAGGGAGAGATAATGGATTACAGAGACGGGTTGGGTGAAAGCTACCGCAAGGGCGAGGTTGACGGAAAAAAGAAGGAAAAAAGCGGAAGCAGAGCATATCAGAAATTCTTTGAGGATTATGAAGAAGTCCTGGTTCCGAAAAAGAACGGTAAGGGAAGCAGGATCAGCCGTATTTACCGCGGCCAGTATTATCGTCAGGAGTTTTCTGACGCATGCTGGTACGGGATGAAGGTGGCCTATCCGTTGCTTGCGGTCGTCTCCTGTCTGTTATTTTGCTCCGCCGCGCTGCCGGCCATCGGCGCAAATCATGTATGGTATGTCAATCTGCTTCAGGCTCTGAGCATAGGTTCATACCTGTGGCTTTTTGTGGTGCTGTGCCATTATGTGGCGGCACCCAGAAGCATGACAATATCCGGCTGGAAGAGAGCCTGCAGGCCGATCAAAAATGCGCTGAGACTTCTGATCGTGTCGATTCTGCTGACGGCTGTCTCTACAGTGCTCTATTATTTGATTAATCAGATTGAATACAGTGGGACGGTTCTGAACTGCCTGGTCAGATATCTTCTTGGTGCAGGCTTTTGCGCTGTAATTTTCTACATTGAGAGCAGGACGACATACAGCACTGTGCCCGCATAAAAGGAGAGATTAGCATGGAAACATTAAAAGGAAGAACCTGTGTATTTGCAGGCGCTACGGGCCGGATTGGCCAGGGTGCTGTGAAAGCTCTGGCTCAGGCGGGAATGAATGTGGTGATGGTTACCCATAATCCGGAAAGCGCGGGGGACATTGTGGCTGCACTTAGCGGCTGTCCGGGAAGAGTGGCTGCGGTAAGCAATGAAAATGGTGACGGAGCCGTTTTCGGACAGATTGAACGGGAATTCGGAAGTGTGGACGTCGTGATCAACACGATAGGTTCCCTGGATAAGGTCTGCAGTATAGAGCAGATTACGGAGGACAAGCTGAGGGATAAGCTGGAGCATCAGGTAACGCTTCCGTTTCTGATGATGCAGGCCGCGATTCCATATCTGGAAAGGAGCAGCGCGCCGAGAATGATCTTTGCTTCCACGGCAGGGGCGTTGGATGGCTTTGGCGGGGAAAACCTCGCGGACAGCATAGCAAGAGGCGCGATCATTACGGCGACTTACGCACTGGCAAGAGAACTGGCGGCCAAAGGTATTACGGTAAACTGTATTGCCAGAAGTGGGATGATTAATGACCATGATCCGCGCACAGATTCAGATTTTGATGTAAAATCAATCGCTCACAGAATTCCCATGGGGCATATTGGCACAGCTGAGGAATTCGGAGCCCTTGTGGCATATATCGCGAGCGAAGAGTCCGGATTCATCACTGGTCAGGTCTTTAATCTGACCGGAGGAATCCATATCGGATAAACAGTATAGAATAAACAGGAGGGTTGTCGTACGATTGCGGCAGCCCTTTTTTACAGCCTGTTTTCTGTGAAACGGCTAATCAGTGACAAAAAATGAGACATGAAAAGTCTGACAGGGCTTGTTGATTTAAATGCAGAATTATGTATAATAGCCATAGACGCACACTTTGTTATTTAGAGAAGAGAGGGCTTTCGCCGTTTTACTTTGCTTCTGGAAGAAATATAAGACTGTGTGTAAGAAGGAAGAATCTGTCCGAAAGGAGAAAAAGGAAAAATGAAATTTTCAGAAATGACTTATACGAGACCTGATCTTGAAAAATTAAAACAGGAGACTGCCGCATTGACGCAGCAGCTGAAAGAAGCAGAGAATTATACGGCTGCCCGGGAAGTGTTTTTAAAGAAAGATGAGCTGGATAAAAAGAATTCGACGATGTCCTCGCTTGCGAACATTCGTCATTCCATCGATACGCGCGATGAGTATTATGACGGTGAAATGAAATTCTGGAATGCTGCCCTGCCGGAACTGCAGGAATACGAGCAGGCATGGACGATGGCTCTGCTGGAAAGCCCCTATCGCGCAGAGTTTGCTGCGGAGTATGGGGATCTGATGTTTATGAACGCGGAGATGGATCTGAAGACATTCTCACCGGAGATCATACCGCAGCTGCAGCGGGAGAATGACCTGACACAGGAATATGAGAAGCTGCTGGCCTCCGCGCAGATTCCATTTGAGGGGAAGTTGTATACGATTTCTCAGATGTCGCCTTTTAAAAATGATCCGGATGACGCGCGACGGTTAAACGCGTGGAAAGCGGAGGGACAGTGGTATAAGGACAATCAGGAAAAACTGGACGGTATCTATGA
>JAJBVF010000473.1:2015-16292 GCA_020859965.1 Clostridiales bacterium | reverse complement strand
GAAAAACCGCTTATAATAAGGAACCATGGCGCTTTTTCATGTGGGAAGTATTAGTGAGATATACGATTCAGGTGAAAAATCAGTCTTCGGATGTGTCCGCAGAGGATGTGACGGTAAAAGCAGTGCTCGGGGAAAACGCTTCCTATTATTATAGAAGCGAAGAAACCACCGGGCTGATTTACGTTGAAGACCTGGATGTGATTCCGGCTGGAGTCGACCTGGATGAGCTTGGTACGCTGACCACGGCAGAGCTTGTACAATACACGGACGGTTCTGCAGTGATCTGGCAGGGGCAGACGATCGCAGCAGGACAGGAGATGCAGTTCATTGTCTGTGCGCATGTGGCAGAAGGTGTTCTGACAAAAGATGCGCTGCCGGTTCTCTATTTTGTGAACGGCGAGCGCGTGGCGACTGCCACAGATAAAAATGAGTGGGAGAATACGGAACTGCTTGCGGACAATTATAAAATGATCACCGGTTTTTCGGCGGAATGCGGGGACATTACCATTACGGCAGAACTCACAGAAGCACTTCCGGAAAACTATCAGTTTGTAGTGAAAGAGATCATTCAGTCTTCTACGGATTATGATTATGATGATCTGATAAGCCAGGCGGAGAATTATGTGGCGGGATCGGATGATCATCAGACAGAAGATGTGACTCTCTCTGATCCGGTCGTACTGGATATGTACTTTGCGGATGCGCAGGGAAATGAGATCGAGATTGACGGGACTGCGATCATAACGGTTTCCTTTGGTGAGAATAGCCCGTCCGGTGACAGTGTGACCGCACTACATATTACAGAAGACGGCGTTGAAGACGTCCTGACGGGAACGACCGAGGATGAAGAAGGCGCGGTCAGTGATGTGGAGATTCAGACAGACAGTTTCTCCCCTTTTGTAATTTCTGTAACAAATCCGACCTCAGATGACGGAGATACGGAAGAGGAAGACGGCACACCGTCTCTGACTTCGGATGGTGATTCCTCAAATGCATATGATGGCACAGCGCTGAAAACGTATGCGGATGAGTTGATGGAGAATTATGGCCTGAAGCTTGCCGTGATTCAGAGTCCATCAGGCGGCAGAACTGTCGAGGCGGGTGAAACCGTAACCTGGTATGTGACGCTCACTATTCCGACAGCGGAGAACTACAGCGGATTCAGCGCTTACAATAAGACGCTGTGGGCATCCTATGACGATCTGACCGTAATTCTCAAAGCGCCGGATGGCATTACCATCAACAGCGTAGCCGCTGTCGGATATAACTACGATATTGATAATGGCGACAGTGTTGTGGTGAATCTGGGCGACATCACCGCCAACTCCCAGACAATAAGCTTTACGGTGACAGCTTATGTAGACGCTGACCCGGTTCCTGCTACAGGTACGACTTATACCCTCACAGAGGATGATATCACTTATTCCACTAATATCACCGTGTTGGATCGGGATAACAGCAACGAGGAAGTGGAGACCTATAATGTGACTGGTACGACATCTACCGATTTGAGTGGGTTTACACTGACCAGCACCACAGAGGATGTATGGAAGCTGACTAAGACCCAGAATTCCTGCTCTGTGAACAAAGACGGCGATCTCGAGGTGAAGTACACCATCCAACTGCTGATGCATGAGTATACGCAGTTGAGCCAGTACGCCGCCAACGGGCGTGTGAACTTCGATTCTTTCAGCATCGTGGACACCCCTACCATTACGGATGAAGTTGGAAAGGTGCACACTCCCACCTCGATCACAGTTGTCAACGACATCACGAATCAGAAAACTGATGGGACGACATCCGTAACCATCAAGGATTACGCGACGGCAGGGGATGTGGGCCTGAAAACGACTTCCGCAGCCAGCAGGGATTTGGACAGCGATGTGCCGGTCCTGACCACTTATACTGTGACGGTAGTCTATGAAGACGCCGCTCAGTTTGCTTCTCAGTTCTATGATGTGGAGACCTATACGGTGGACAACACCGCCACACTCAGCTATACGCTGGACTATGCGGATGATACGACGCCTGTAACGGGTTCCGACACCAAGACGGTGACGGATGAGTATTCCTACGCAGCAGACCCGGCGACAATCGACCTGGAAAAGTATATCAACTCCATCTATGGCGGTGGCAACTATGTGACCAGCACCACGTTGGACAGCGAATACACTGGCACCGCCACCTTCACGATTCTGGATGAGAATGGGAGTGAGGCGGAAGTGTATGCGAAGATTGATGATGAATATGTTGCAATCAGCAACGTTATCACCATCGCCCGCGGCGCCCTGTCTGTTATCACCGACAGCGGTTTTCAGGAATACACGGGTCTGCTCTATGTGAACGCAGGAACCTACAGCATTGCTGAGACGAAAAATACCATTGCCAACACTTCCTTTACGGAGTTTACTGCCGACAGCGGTACTGTTCTGACGACAACGGACAATAAAACCTATAGCTTCACACTGTCGGCAGGGCAGGCAGCGACTCTTAACGCCTACAATACCGAAATACGGGGCAGCATCTCCTTCAACAAGAGTGTGACCGATTACAGCGGTACTCCCATCTCTGGAAATCTGGAAGGGGCGGAATTTACCCTGTATTCGGATGCGGATTGCAAATATGCAGTAACGACTGCCACCTCTGACAGCCAGGGCAAAGTGGCCTTCACGAAACTCCCTGTTGGCATCTACTACATCAAGGAAACCAAAGCCCTTGAAGGCTGCCTGCTGGACACCGAGACTTATACGGTGGAAGTAGAAGCCAACCAGACGACCACCACCTTTACCAATGGCAGCGATATCGTTTCCAATACTGTTTCTAACAAGCAGAATGCTGCCACCCTGACCTTTGAGAAGTATCTGCTCTCTACCGACGCCGATGGCAATGTGATCCAGGTGCGTGTGGACGATACCAGGCTTGAAACTATCTTTAATGCAGACAACGTGTTCGAGCTGCAACAGAGCAGCGACGGTGAGACATGGACCACCATCCGGTCCACAAAAGACGGGACCTTCACGTTGGAGAAGAGTTCCGGCACGACGGTTGTATCCGCCGCAACGCTGGAAGGACTGCCGGTCTATACGGACAGCACCATGAAGACGGCGTATCAGTACCGGATCATCGAGTCTCTGCCGAATGGCTACAGCCTGTCTACACTGTTCAGCAATGATATTACCGCTACTGTGAGTGGAGCGACTGTGACCACTGAATCCTTCACGCTGGTGGATGGTGATATCACCGTTTCCCTGACGAACCAGACCACTGGCGAGGTCAGCGTCTATAAACAGTACGTGCAGGCAAACACGGACGGCGCAAGAACCACTGCTGCGACAACTTCGACTGCGACCACCGTCTATCTGTTGAAGCAGAGCGGCAGCGGCTATGAGATTGTTGACAGCACGACCACCGACGCAAGCGGCAATGCCACTATCTACAATGTGAACATCCTGAACGGCAACGCTGCCCAGGAATATTACTGGGCAGAGGCCACCAGCAACAGCGCTTACGATTCCTATGCGCTGGAAGACGGCAGCACCATCCTGGTGAAAGGAACTGGGATGTATCTGCTCGGCAAAGCGACCTATGCTACTGCTTACGAATCCATCAACTCCAAGACAACGCTGAGCAATGTCCTGCCCTACGTGCGGGTGAAGCTCTACAAGAAGAGCACCACCACTGGCGGTTATGTCTCCGGTGCGGGGTATATGGTATACCGGGTGAATGAAGACGACACCGAAACGGAATATACGTCCAGCGACAGCACCATTCAGAAGAACACCAGCGGTACCGTGGCAAACGGTGGCTCGACCCTGGTGTTGGAAGCCGGATATGTTTACCACGTTTACGAGACCACAGTCCCTGCCAACTATTCCGGTCTGAAGGATAAGGATGGGAATGATATTGAATATATCATCATTGACCTGACGAAAGCTGTTCCCACAACAGAAAATGCGGATGGCGTCAAGCAGGGGACCACTGCGGCGGAAGGTACCCTCTATGACGAACCCTATCCCACGCTGACGCTGACCAAGAAGAAGGTTTCCGTCAATGGCACCTCTGTCAGCACCGCCAACTACAACGCGACCTTTACGGTCTATCAGTCTGCGACCCAGGACGGTACCTACACCCTTTACGAGGCGAAGAGCACCTATACGGCGAATGGTGCGATCTCTCTGGAGCCGGGGTACTACTACGCTTTTGTTGAGACCGTGAAGAGCGGCGACATTGCGCCGGAGGTCTATCCGAATGATGATGTGACTGGGGCGACCCTGGAGAAAATCACTATTTCCGGCGGCAGCACGGCCTATGCCTACGTCACCAGTGAAAAAATCACCGCCAATCAGACATATGAAATCAAAACTGTCACCAACTACTCCAACTCCAGCAGCGTGACGATCACCAAGTATGCCTACGACACCAGCGACGGCAAGAGTGCGACGCTGTCCGGCGCAGTCATCGGTATCTATTCGGATGAGGACTGCACTACATTGAAAGCAAAGGCCACCACTGATGCTAACGGCCAGGTTACCTTCTCTGGCCTGGAGGTGTATGACAACGACGGCAAAAAGATCACCTACTACGTCAAGGAGATCGACGCACCGGAAGGCTACTTTGAGAGCGAGACAGTGCTGACGGTGCAGTTGACCGCCGGCGAAGTGACCACCGTGGATATTAAAGATGACAACCTCTATATCTACGATGAGCCAGAACTGACGGTGAGCGTCCCCGTGGTGTGGATCGACTACGATCTGGACGCCGACTCCAAGCCCACATACTTTCTGGAAAATGCAACGGTGTACCTGTACAAGGCCGTGTATGCTGAGGATGGCAGTATCGACCACTACGAGTATGTGGATGACGCGACCTCTGTTTACGACGGTATTGACGGCGCTTATGCTACCTTTACCGGCCTGCGCCACAACCAGGACTACGTGTTCGTGCTGGGCATGTCCGGCGTGACCGATGAGAATGCAGACAACTACCCGCTGTATGCCTCCGTCGATTACTCTGAGGACTATGTAGGCGAGACTGCGCCCACAATGCTGACTGCGGACCAGCTGGCGAACTATCAGTCCATCTCCTACAACAACACCGACATCACGGAGCGGACGGACAAGGAAACGACCTCCCTGAAGAACTATTTGTTCCACCTGGAAATCGATATCCTGAAATACTGCGTGACGAAAAACCATGGCGATGCGAAAAAGATCACAGTCACAATAGATGGTGAAGAAGTGACTGCCTGGTACGTCAACGGCGCAATGTTCTACCTGTACCGCCAGAAGCTGACCGATGAGCAGCTTGCTGCTCTGGCCGCAGGCGGCGAAGTCGAACTGACTTACGACGCCACCGACTTGGAGCGGGTCAGCGCAGACACCACCAGCAACGGTGGTACGGCGGCCCTGGAAGACGTTTATGACGACACCTATGTCTATTGGCTGATAGAGGCCACCACCGGCACGGGTCACACCTGGGCAACCGGTACGAGTTATTATCGTGTCCTTCTTTACCCGGAGGTGCTGGCAGAGAACGATGGCAGCTTTAGCGCTACCAACGCCACAAGCGTCCAGTCTTTTGACCCCACTGAGGTCAGCAAGTTCGAGGTGGAGAACACCTGCGGCAGCGGGTCCCACCAGTACATGATCTCCACCATCTTCATGAACAAGTGGAAGGGTTATTATGACGTGTACGGCGAGGACACCGAGGACACCGAGGACTATTCCCCGTTTAGCGGCGTCACGTTCCAGTATTCCCTGAGCGGCACCAACAATTCCTTCGTCATCAGTGGTGCGGAAGCCCAGACGACTACGGGCACTATTGCAGAAAAATATGACGTAGATGACACGGAATCTCTCACTCAGGCGAACAACAACGCCGGACAGGTGAGCACCCGCTTCAAGTTCGCGGAGATCCTGAACCAGTGGTATGTGGCTGTTGCCCAGGACGCCGGGCTGAATGTCACCTACATCACGGACATCACGACCAGCACCAGCAATATGACTGAGCTGGCGAATTACAACGGATGGAGCAAGTGGGCAGGAATGCTCTACGTGGCTTCCTCCGCCGACATCTCCAGCACGGATGCCATGACCGACCTGACCGCCAACAACGGCGCGGCGGCTATGAATATCCTGTATGCCTTCGCGGACGCCTACCCGAACTGCACCATCACGGCGGGCGAGAACGGCAACAGCGCTTATGTGAGCAACATGGAGAACATCCTCTGCGAGTTCGGGCTGTCTGAGAATTTGAAAGAGACATCCTACCTGAACACGAATTATGGTTATTACTCCTATTATGCCCACATTGAGATCAAGGAGACCGACAACGGCAATTATGTGGACCTGACGGATACGTACGATGTGTACCTCCAGTTCCGGCCCACCGGCGGCAACGGCTTGGCCAACATCAAGTATTTCTACCTGGATGATGTGGACCGTGAGGATTACTATTACAACTCCGACCCCGCCGATGTGGACACCATGGGCCTGGACGCTGCCCTGGACAACACCGAGCGCGAGCAGATTGTCAATATGCCAACATTGAACTACAGCCTGACCGTCACCAAGTACGGCTATGACCTGACTTCGGCGACCCAGGGTTTGACCGACGATGAGCTGGATACGTATTACAGCGACGACGGGGACGGCGAAAGCACGGAACTCGTCCCGCTGGAAAGCACCTTTGCGCTCCAGCGCTACGACAGCAAGGCCGGCGAGTGGAAGTATTACAGCTACAGCGAAAAGGAGTATGTGGACAGTGCCAACGACGCCCAGTTCACAACGGACAGCAACGGCAAGTTCGAGACGACACTGCCTCTGGGCTACTACCGCCTGATCGAGGTCAGCGTCGATGGCGAAGAAACCAATTACGAGGTCATCCTGGACGGCACGGACGTGACTGCGGCGGACAACACCACCACCAAGGCCATGCGTTACTTCTGGATCACCAGCGCAAACAGCGGCAAGAACACCGTCAACGTCTACGACCCGCAATCGGTTGACCTGTATATTGAGAAGTACAGCCTGAGCAACAGCTCTGCCAATTTGAGCGGCATGACCTTCAAGCTGACCAACGTTGAGGACTCCACGGATACTTATACCGTCACTTATGCCAACGGCGCTTATAAGATCAGCAACCTGCCCGCTGGCACCTACAGGGTGATCGAGACAGCAACGCCCAATAGCGTCACCAACGCTTACTTCCAGTCCTTCACCATCACCATCGGCTTTAGTCGCAGCGCTGAGAAGGGGACCGCAGAGCAGGACAGCAGCGTCACCGAGTACGACACCTATGTGTCCGGCGTGAGCGTGTCCATCGATGACCAGGTGGAGTGCGACGTGGATGGCTGCGAGGACTCCATTGCGGGCAGCGTGACAGAGAATTCCACATATGCGACTCTCAAGATTCACGACCCCAGCACCGGTTCGCTGACCATCACCAAGACGGACAGCAACGACAGCAGCACAAAGCTCTCCGGTGCGACCTTCGAACTGTATTATCAGGCGTTCCAGGTGGACGAAGACGATCCCTATGTGGCGGATACGTTTACGAAACCGACCTATACTGTGGGCGACTCCGCCTGGTCCCTGGCGGGAACCGTTACCACTACTTCCAACGGAACCATCACAGCCAGCAACCTGACCCCCGGTTGGTACGCCGTTGTGGAGGAAACTGCCCCCAGCGGATATGAAAAGAACACTGAGGTCCAGGTGGTGGCGGTGATAGCCGACATGACCGCAGACCACACGATGCAGAACGGCAACGGCAACGTGGCTGTGACCGTGACCGACACCAAGAGGGTTGGCCTGGGCGTGACCAAGACCTTCAACCTGGGGGACTTCACAGAACTGCTCAGCGAGTCGAACGGATATAGTGTTACCTATGGACTGTATGTGTACGATACGACCAGCAAGACCTACATGCCGGCCTGCGACCTGAATTTGACCACTACAAGTGGTAATGTGACCGTTTCTGTTACAAATACGACAGGCAGTACCGCTTCGACCGCCTCCGGCACCTGGGCGAATCTGATCCAGATGCAGGGGCAGCTGACAGACGGCGTCTACACCGTCACCAAGGGCAATACCACCTACAAGCTGGACGGCTACTACTATATCAAGGAAGAAAAAGTGACCGACAGCGATGATAAGAACATCACAACCGACTGGTGGGTGTCCAATGCCGAGATGACCAGCAGTAGCAGCAGCGGTATGAGCGTGAATGATGATGATAACGATGGCTACTACCAGGTCAGCGGATTTACCTACAACGCCTCCGGCACGGTGAGCTTCACCAACGACCTGAGTTATGCTTATGTGACTATTCAGAAGATTGATATCAACAAAAATGTGTTGGGGGGCGCAAAGTTCACTGTCTACAGTGATGAAGCTTGCGAGAATGAAGTTGCCAGCGGCACGACCAGCGCTGAAAGCGGCACCGTCACCATCAAAGTTCCTGTGACTTCTACCACCGCCACGACTTACTACATCAAGGAGACCGTGGCGCCAGAAGGCTACACCCTTTATGAAGATACTATCAAGGTTTCATTGAAGTCTGGCGATAAGGTATCCTATGAGGATACCGGCAGCGGACTGACCGTTACGGATAACAACGGCGTCTATGTCAAGCTGACCAAGTACGACAATATTCATAGCTATAAGAATGCAGACGTGCTCTCCGGCGTGACATTCACCTTGCTGCGCAGTACGGATGGAGGCAATACCTGGACAGTTCAGCAGACTAACACTACGGACAGCAACGGTCAGATTAATTTTGACACTCTGATCAATTCTGAAGGTACCGTGTATATGCTGGCAGAGATCGGCTATAACACGACCCTCTACGACGGGCTGGAGTCCATGTGGTATACTATCACTACCTATGGTGAGAACGAAGTTTCCGGTGATACAACATCTGAAACGACCGAAGAAAAGTTGTTGAAAGAGTGTACCGTAAAAGTGGGTGACACTGAATACACCGGCTATCAGTTCACGCTGGAAAACATCGATGCAGGTAGCCTCTATGAGCTGTACGCCTACAACCAGCCCCGTCCGGCCGTGACTTTCGTTAAGGAAGGCGACGGCACCGGCTCTGCCGTGCCTAAGGCTACCCTGGAGATCTATGAGGTCGATGGGAGTGCCTACGGAGCAGGCGACACCCTGACCAGCGACGACGTGACCGTTGCAAAGACCAGCGGAAAATACGTGACCACCGTGACCACAGAAACAGTGAGCGGGGAAAACTATACCTCCAAAACCTGCAATCTCTCGGCGGGCACTTACCTGGTGGTGGAAACATCGACCAGCGGCGGTGGTTATATTATCGACAAGGAGAATTCCGACGAGGTCTGGTATCAGATCATCGAGGTACCTGCTAACGGCACCACGGCAATGATTGTGGATTCCTTCGTCAACGTGACACAGAGTTACAGCCTGACCCTCGATAAGTCAGGAACGAAAGAATTGGACACCGACCTTCTGACGAACGAAGACGGCCAGAATCTTGAATACACCTTGGACGTGGATGTGACGAACAGCGGCCCAATCAACGGTCTGACCGTGGAAGACAGCGGCCTGCTTGTGACGAAGGTATACAACGGTGTGGGCAGTAATGCCACGGAAGAGGATGTCTCTGAGACGGACGCGGCGGCTTACCTGAAGGACGAGTACACCATCACATCGGTGAGAATCCCTACCGATGCGGCCTACGATTACAGAAGCCTGGTGTTCAATACCGGGGACAAGGACATCTTCGAGCCCAGCATTACAGCGAAAGTAACCTTTACTTATTCGGACGGTAACACAGAGGATCAGACAGCGATCCTTGCAAATATGGACGGCGACTACTGGACCGTTACGCCGAATAACAGCAACCTGAAAGTGGTCAGCTTCACTGTGACCTGGTATGATGAAAACCTCAAGACCTACACCGGCTATGATCTGGGCAGCAACTTTGAGGTGAGCGAAAATGATGATATCATGGTCGCAATGCACATCTATCATCAGAACGGCGGAACAGAAGAATACTACGCGGTGGCGGAGATCAAGAACACTGCCAGCGTTACCTATGACTACACTTCCTGGAACACCAGTGGTACTGGTACTGGCACAGATGCATCTGAGAAAAAAATAGATACGCAGTTGACCAAGGTTCCAAATGTGACCGCGCCTGTGCTGAAAATCCAGAAAACCGTAGTGAATGAGACAACGGGCAGTGAAACGGTTGCAATCATCGGAAATACGTTGCTGTATACGATTACCGTGACCAACTCGTCTGAAAGTCTGGACATGGACAACCCGGTGATTCTCGACCTGTTGCCTCAGGGTCTTGTGGCTGTCAGCGCGGCGGACGAAGACTCCTTCTATGGCAACGTGACCATCACCAGCAGTAGCAACGACAACAGTACCCTTGCAATCGAAAATGTGTATCACACTACTTCGGACGGGTATACCCTGCTTGAAATCGTGACATCCGGCAGCCTGTCGGCGGGCGAAACCGTTACCATTACACTGGAGGCCACGGTGGACGCTACTGTACTGAATTACCTGGATTCTGGCAGCAGCATGACTAACACCGTCTGGGTGACCAGCACCACTGCGGGCACGGTTTATCACGACAACATGGCCGGTTCCATGTTTATGGGAGATACCGAATCCTGGGCTGGATCTTATGCTAATACCACCACAGGACAGACCTTGACTGAACTACGTGAACAGTCGGGAAAATTGGGATTGACGGGTTACGGCTATATCTCTGATGATGTGGCAATCACCTACCAGGCAACCTCGGCGGTAAACGTGCTGAAAGAAGTGCAGGGTGATCAGGATGTCGAAGACGGCGACTGGTACCACGGCGATGAGGGCGGCATGGTGACGACCAACACGGCTGATGGCGAGGACGACGATGGCTTTGCCAACTTCCGCCTGACCGTGACCAACATGAACGAGAATCAGGATCTTGTGAACATCGTACTGATGGATATTGTCCCGAAGGCAAATGGCATCAGTTTCAACAGTAACCTTACAAAGGCGTGGGATCTTGTATTCGACAGCATTACATCGGTTTCTATTGGCGACACAGAAATCACCGATTATAAGCTGTGGTATTACACTGGCAATATGAAAACCAGTAATGACATTGACACAATGCAGGCTACATTTGACGAGGGCATGACCGGCAGCTGGGTACAGGCGAGCAGTTACAGCGGTGAAAAGAGTGGTATCACTGCCTTCGCCGTGGTTTTTGACGACACTGTGACGCTGGGCTATAACGAAAAGCTGCAGCTAGTCTACAAAGCGATCGTTCCACAGATGAGCGTGGATGACGCTGCTAAAAAGGCACACCTGGCGACCTACAATGATTTCCGGCTGCTCTATCAGACGCAGATCGACAAGGTGACTTCGACAGACGTTTCTACTCTCGACAGTAACTATGTATATGTACTGCTGGAGACGGAGCCAGTGGGCGTTGGCGGCATGGCATGGATCGACGCGGATGGCGACGGTAAGCAGGAGAGCGAGGACGTGACCGACACCTACGATGTGAAAAAGGACGGGGGTGCGGGGGCAAGCACCGCTTCGACTTCCAACAGTAGGTCCGTAAATTATGCTGACTATAGCGTTGTGCAAACCCTATTGAACAACATTACCATCCAGCTGAATATCTATAATGGGGCTACCGTCTCGTCGGTGAAGACTGATAGCAGCTTGATCGGTAAATCCTGGCGTTTCCTGTTTGATAATCTCACTACGGCGAACATCAGCAGCGCGTACAATGACGACACCGCTTATAACAATGACGGTATCAATTGGAAGACATTGGCCGGTTCGACCAACGCCACATGGTATCAACTGCTGGCGACGATCAACGGAAATGGTATCAAATACAGCCTGACATCTGCCACGGCAGCTATGAAGTCCTACAATCCGGAGGATATGTACGATGGCACAAACGACTCCTTGCTGACTGACAGTAACTTTAGAACAAGCGACGGAGAGAGCGGAATCTCCACCATTACATCGGGAACCACCGCCGCCTATTCTGAGAAGTTCTTCCTGTACAGCGACGACAAATGGAATCTGGCTGAGGATCTTGGTCTGGTAGTTTACAGAGACCTGAAGGTTACCAAGCAGGATACAGATGGCAGCACTCCGGAAGCTGGATCTACCTTCGCGGTGTATGGACCGTATGCAGTGAGTGATGAAACTACAGAGCTGACTTCAGATAAGCTGGTAGATACTTATAAACTGGAGGAAGGTGAGACATCCCATACCTTTACAAACCTGTTGTACTTCCAGAAATATGTAATTGTAGAGATTGATGCGGACGACAGCTATGAGTTGGATATGGCGGCTGCTACAGGAACGAACATTTCGAAGATTGAGAATGGAGTTACTGTAAATGATGGAACGAATGAAATAACCTACAAATCTGCTTGGATTTTGAACATCCCAGGTGAATCGAGCGAAACTGATCCAGCGGCTGACAATAATCTGACCACAGATAATATGACCGTGACGAACGCAAAGAAGATGACCATCTCCTTTACAAAGATTGACGGTAATAATATTGATGAAACAGATTTGGCAAAAGCTAATAAACTTAGCGGAGCAGAATTTGCATTATACAGCGAGGATTCCGTGGATGTAACAAAAGATGAGACTTCAGATGAAATAACCGGGGTTACAGTAAAAACAGGAAAGTCACCGCTTTATACGGCGACCAGTGACGAAAATGGAAAAGTAGAATTTGTGGAAAAAGTGACGGATCCTGTTACAGAAGAAGAAACTTATAATAAAGAATTGCTTAAGAGCGGTACTTATTATCTCATTGAAACTGTGGCACCGAATGGATATGTATTACCTGAGAAAAATTACTGGGTAGTAACAGTAAATACAGCGACCAAGACATTTACTTTGAATGGTGGTACATATTATGGTACATCTGAGACGGGGTATTATATCGCGAATGAGCCAAATGAAATCCGTATCATCAAGGTAGACAGCGAGAGCGAATCGGATGAGTATGTGGAAGGGGCAAAATTTGAGCTGCAGGATGCAGACGGAAAGGTCGTGAAGAACGTCTATGGCGAAGCGCTCACTTTCACAACGGGGGATGTAGTGACCCTGACCGGAATAAAGGCAGGCACATATACCCTTGTAGAGACATATGCGCCGACCGGATACGCGTATTCGCCGGATCTGACAGTCAAAGTGGATTACGTGGAAGACGAAGAAACTGGGACCACGGACGCGCAGATCACAATCACGATCGACACTGTTGGAGAAGACGAGGAAATCATTTCCACGCCGGTAGCAACCACAACGGTAATCGTGGGTGATGAAACCTGTGAAGCATACGTGGTAGAGGATGACCCGATCCACCTAATTGTGAACAAGGTAAAACTTGGAACCGAAGAAGATGTTAAAGACGCAACCCTGACGCTTTACGACAGCGATACACGGGAAGTGATTGCTGAATGGGTATCCAAAGAAGGAAAGAATTTTGACTTTGGATCCTATGTAGATGCAGGAAAATCGTATCTGCTGGCAGAGACTGCAGCGCCTGCAGGATATACGTATACGTCATCGATTACCTTTAACATTGGTCTGGATGGAACGATTTCAACGAGTGCTTCCACTACTGTGGACGAAAACGGAAATGTGGTATATCTGGTAGAGGATGCGCCGACCGAGATCCGGGTGACGAAGATCGACAGTAAAACCAGGGAAGCACTTGCCGAGGCAACACTGCAGATCCTTGAAACGTCTGAGGATGAAGACGGGAATACAGTCGCAGCGGAAGACACGGATGGCAATGTAATAGTAGCTGAGACAATCTACGGAGAGACCCTGGAGTGGTTAACGGATGGAAATGTGAAGATCATCAAGGGCCTTGCGGTAGGCACGTATATCCTGCGGGAGACAACAGCACCGGCTGGATATATTCTTGCGGATGACGTAGTATTTACCGTGACGAATAAACAGGGAGCGGAAGTGGTATCCATCACGATGGAGGACACGCCGACTGAGATCCAGGTGACGAAGACCGACAGCTGGAAAGAGGAACCGCTTGCCGGGGCAACACTGCATATCCTTGAGACGTCTGAGGATGAAGACGGGAATACAGTCGCAGCGGAAGACGCGGATGGCAATGTCATTGTTGCGGAAACGATCTATGGCGATACGCTGGAATGGGTAACGGATGGAAATGTGAAGACCATCAAGGGCCTTGCGGCAGGCACGTATATCCTGCGGGAGACAACAGCACCGG
>JAJBVF010000473.1:0-1915 GCA_020859965.1 Clostridiales bacterium | reverse complement strand
GCCTTGCGGCAGGCACGTATATCCTGCGGGAGACAACAGCACCGGCTGGATATGTTCTTGCGGATGACGTAGTATTTACCGTGACGAATGAACAGGGAGCGGAAGTGGTAACGGTTGAGATGGAAGACGCGCCGACGGAAATCCAGGTGACGAAGACTGACAGCGAGACCGGAAATGCATTGGAAGGAGCAACGCTTCAGATCCTTGAAGCGAATGCGGATGGAACTGCGAAGCTGGATGCAAATGATGAAGAGATTCTGGCGGCGACCATTTATGAGCCGGATACCGGACTTGAGTGGAAGACGGATGGAACGGTCAAAACGATCAAGGGTCTGGCAGCAGGAAATTATATTCTGCGTGAGAAGGAAGCGCCGGATGGCTACACAGTGGCGGCGGATGTTCCGTTTACTGTGACAAATGAGCAGAACGCAGAAGTGATTTCCCTTGAGATGGAAGACGCGCCGACGGAAATCCAGGTAACAAAGACCGACAGCGAAACGGAAGAACCGCTTGCGGGCGCAACGCTTCAGATTCTGATAACGGATGACGAAGGAAATGCGGCGGCAGATGCGAATGGCAATGTCATTGTTGCGGAAACGATCTATGGCGAGACCCTGGAGTGGGTAACGGATGGAACGGTGAAGACTATTCTCGGTCTGGCAACAGGTACTTATATCCTTCGTGAGAAGGACGCGCCGTCCGGATATGATCTGGCAGAGGATCAGGTATTTGAAGTAACGGATACGCTGGACAAAGTCGTATCTCTTAGCATGGCTGATGCTCCGAATGAGATTTACATCCTCAAGGTGGACAGTGAGACGAATGCATATGTAGAAGGCGCAAGGTTCGAGCTGCAGGATGAGAGCGGTGATGTCGTAAAGAATATTTACGGCGACAAACTGGTATTTACGACCGGTGATGTGGTGACACTGACCGGTGTGGAGACTGGCACATATACACTGGTGGAGACTTACGCACCGACTGGATACGCATACTCAGCGGATCTGACGCTCACCATAGCGGATGTGACGGATGAGACAACGGGTATCACGGATACGGAGATTACACTTACGATTGATGGGGCATCGGTGGAGACTACAACGGTGACAGATGAGGAGACCGGAACGGAATATCAGGTATTTGTGATTGAGGATGCGCCGATTCATCTGCTTGTAGACAAGATTGATCTGACGACCCAAAAAGAGGTAGCGGGCGCAACCCTGACGCTTTATGACAGCGATACACGGGAAGTGATTGCTGAATGGGTATCCAAAGAAGGAGAAACCTTTGACTTTGGTTCCTATGTAGAGGCAGGAAAATCGTATCTTCTCGTAGAGACAGTTGCACCTGCAGGATACGCATATACGTCTTCGATTACCTTCAACATCGGTCTGGATGGGACGATTTCAACGAGTGCTTCCACTACTGTGGACGAAAAAGGAAATGTGGTATATCTGGTAGAGGATGCGCCGACGGAAGCAGAAATCAGCAAGACGGATCTTGCGACAGACAAAGAGCTGGAGGGAGCAGAGCTTCAGATCCTGGATGAGAATGGAAAAGTCGCAGTTACCATTTATGGTGAGACACTCTCCTGGACATCAGGAACGACGCCTAAGACCATTTCCGGTCTGGCGGCAGGCACCTACACACTGCATGAGGTGAAGGCTCCGGATGGCTACGCGCTGGCGGATGATATTACTTTCACAGTAGGAACAGACGGAACGACGACAAAGGTTACGATGGAGGATGATAAGACAAAGGTATACATCTCAAAGGTAGACGCGGACAGTCAGGAAGAGATTTCGGGTGCACACCTGGCTCTGAAGGATTCTTCGGGCGAGACTATTATGGAATGGACGACCACCGGAGAGACGAAGGAGATTGAGGGTCAGCTGGTTGGCGGCGAGACCTACAC
>JAJBVF010000259.1 GCA_020859965.1 Clostridiales bacterium | reverse complement strand
TATTCATCATTGTCCAGAGCCGGAAGATCATCATGGATCAAAGACTGTGTATGGATCATCTCAATTGCCACCAGAAATGGTTCAATCACTGCTGATGTGCCGCCAAACATCACATAAGTCTGCTGCATCAGAAGAGGACGCAGCTTCTTTCCCCCGACAAGCATGCTGTAATCGACTGCTTCCAAAAGGGTGCGCTGATAACCATCCTCTTCCGGCAGATAATTCTGAATAATGCTTTTAATCTCGGTTACGCGTCTTTTCATTTGATCGTCAAAATTCGTCAAAACCACCATCTCCGTTCATAATCAGAATCTTCTTTTCAACAGTGTCTATTTTTTCATTGCACCGGCGAAGGAGCTCCAGCCCCTGCTGGTACAAAGTAAATGCCTCTTCCAGCGGAATCTCCCGGTCTTCCAGACGTTCCAATACCCCGTCGAGTCTTTCAAAGGAAGCCTCAAGAGACAGATTCTCCTCCTGATCCTGCCCGCTGTCCGCATCTGTAGCAGCTATATTGTTCTTTTTTTCCCGTTCATCCATTGCAGCCTCCCGTCTGTTTCCGTTCCGTCCGATATGATGATGCCAGGGTCGAAAGTCAGGAATCGAGCGTTTACGCTCAGATTCATGACTTTATGTCTTTGCTCCTCACATCGTCTCTGTCCGGGTCACCTCTGCCTCGATACATCCGTCCGACACATAAATGCTCACCGGATCTCCCGCCTTTATCCGGGTGATTGAATACACTCTTTTTCCATCTTTATCTGTGACGCAGGCATATCCCTGTGTCAGCTTTTCAAGCGGCGAAACCCGTTTTAATTTCTCCGCGTATAATACCAGCGTATTTTTTCGTGCTTCAAGGAGCTGTTTCATCCCGCGGCGGATCCCCTCTTCCAGATCTGCAAGCCGCTGCCGCTGTTCCTGCACACACCGCACTGGAGAAACATAATTGATACGCATCTCATACTGACGCAAACGCATTCGTTTTTCAGAAATCCGGTCCCGCATCAGCCGGTTCATCCTGTCCCGCTGCGAAATAAGACGATCAGAAATCGCCGATATGTCCGGGACTCCAAGCTCTGCGGCTGCTGATGGCGTCGGTGCCCGCAGATCCGCCACAAAATCCGCGATCGTCGTGTCGGTCTCATGTCCGACCGCTGAGATCACCGGCGTACGGCATTCAAAAATCGCCCGCGCGACCGTCTCTTCATTAAACGCCCACAGATCTTCCATCGAGCCGCCGCCGCGCCCCACAATGATCAGATCCAGATCCAGCTGATCGAGTGCGTGCAGGCCATCCGCCACACTCCTGGCAGCGCCTTCTCCCTGAACCTTTGCCGGATACAGGATGATCTGAATGCCCGGACTGCGCCGTCTGGAAATATTGATGATATCCCGCACCGCCGCGCCGGTCGGAGCAGTCACGACACCAAGGCGCCTCACATATGGCGGAATCGGCTGCTTATATTCCGGGGCGAACATCCCCATCTCTTCCAGCTCCTGTTTCAGCGCCAGAAATCTCTCATACAAAGCTCCCGCGCCATCGCGGCGTATCCGCGCCGCATAAAGCTGACAACGGCCGTCCCGCTCATACACAGTAATATTTCCATCCGCGATGACCTGCTGACCGTCTGATAACCGAAAAGCCAGTCCCCGTCTGGCACTGGCAAACATAACGCAGGCAAGCGTCCCCGTCTCATCTTTCAGAGAGAAATAAATATGCCCCGAACTGTGGTATTTGCAGTTCGAAACTTCCCCCGAAATACTGACGCGGTTCAGCACAAAGTCCTGCGCAAACATATTTTTGATATAGCCGTTGATCTGACCGACTGAATAAACCCTTTGCATCATCCTGCACCGCCCAATACGCGCATCGCAAACGCAAAATTCCCGATCAGCAAATCCTAAGCAAGCTTTGCCAGAATCCCGTTCACAAAAGCAGAAGCATCCTCTCCGCCATATTTCTTGGCCAGCTCCACTGCCTCATTGATCGCTACCTTCACAGGAACATCCTCATCATACAGCATCTCATATACAGCCAGACGAAGGATTGCCAGCTCCGCTTTTCCCATACGGTCCGTCTTCCAGCCCTTTGCCACCTGGTTGATCTTCGCATCCAGCTCAGATACCCGCTCCTTCACCTGATCAAACCGGTTCGCGATGAGCGCCTGCTCTTCCTCACTGAATTTTGAAAACCCCGACTCCTCATCAGGAATGGCGGCTTCCTCAAAATACCGGTCTACCTGTACCGGAATCTCATCCTGACTGTAAAAATCTCCGCAAAATACAAGCTTAAAGACGTTTTCTCTGATCTCGCTTCTCTTCATCATCCCGTGAATCCCCTATGCATGTCTCCTGTACAAAATTATTTTTCGTCCTCCATCTGGACATTTACGATCTTTACATTCACTTCCGCCACATTCAGTCCGGTCATCGTCTCAATAGCAGTCTTTACCTTTTCCTGAATCTGTGCACAGGTGGACGGTACATTATAGCCATAGCGAAGATTGATCGCCAGCGCCACGGTAACCGTTCCATCCTCTACCGTAATGCGGACTCCCTTTGAAAGGCTCTTTGTGCTGAGCTTGCTGATCAGCTCCCGCGTCACATTGCCGGCCATCGAAGCGACGCCTTCTACCTCCGAAGCGGCGAGTCCCGCGATAATCGCCACTACTTCATCAGCGATGCGTACCTCACCAAACTGTTCATCGTTTTCCAATTTATAAGTATGAAGCTCTGTGTTTTCCATAGACAACCTCCTGTTCTGTTCTGCTCCTGACTTTTGCCCCTGATAAATCTGCAATGATGATACAATTCTGCTATCATCATTATATCAAAACCTGCTTTATTTGCAAGGGAATACTGTCTTTCATGCGGCAGTTCCTTACCGTCCAAACTCTGACAAAACTAGCCCTTCGTTGCGATCAAGTACCATGCCGACCGACCAGCTGTTGACGAATAAAAGCAGCGGCCGTCCTTTGAGATCGCGGATCTTCTTCATATCCGAAGTGCCGACGAGATGCTCCAGATCAAAGTCCTCATTTTCAATCCAGCGGATATACTCATACGGCAGTGTCTCCAGGCGAATATCCACATTGTATTCATTTTCCAGACGATATTTTAAGACATCAAACTGCAGAACACCGACCACGCCGACAATGATCTCTTCCATGCCGGTATTAAATTCCTGAAAAATCTGGATCGCGCCTTCCTGTGCAATCTGTGAGATCCCTTTGACAAACTGTTTGCGCTTCATTGTGTCCATCTGACGCACACGGGCAAAGTGCTCCGGCGCAAAGGTCGGAATCCCCTCATAGGCAAACTTTTTGCCCGGCATGCAGATCGTATCGCCGATGGAAAAAATACCCGGATCAAACACACCGATGATATCTCCGGCATACGCTTCCTGCACGACATGCCGCTCCTGCGCCATCATCTGCTGCGGCTGGGAAAGACGCTGTGTCCGGTTTCCCTGGACATGATAGACTTCCATACCCGCATCAAACTTTCCGGAACAGATGCGCATGAACGCGATACGGTCGCGGTGAGCTTTGTTCATATTCGCCTGAATCTTAAATACAAACGCGGAGAAATCCTCCTTCATCGGATCTACGATGCCGCAGTCCGCTTTGCGCGGCAGAGGCGGCGTCGTCATCTGCAGGAAATGCTTCAGAAAAATTTCTACGCCAAAATTTGTCAGCGCGGAACCGAAAAATACCGGAGACAGTTCCCCTTTGCTGACCAGATCCTGGTCAAATTCCGCAGATGCTCCATCCAACAGCTCGATTTCCTCAAGCAAAGTATCTTTGTTCTCCGTCCCAATGAAGGCCTCCAGTTCCGGCGAATCCACGTCGATTTCCGTCGCCACACCAGCCTTTGTCCCTTTCTGGGTATCAGTAAAAGTAGTCACCTTACGGCTCGTCCGCTCATAGACTCCCTTAAAATTCTTACCGGAACCGATCGGCCAGTTGATCGGACAGGTCGCTATGCCCAGCTCTTTTTCAATCTCATCCAGCAGTTCAAAGGTATCGTTCGCGTCGCGGTCGAGCTTATTTATAAAGGTAAAAATCGGAATATGACGCATCACACAGACCTTAAAAAGCTTTCTTGTCTGTGCCTCTACTCCCTTGGACGCATCGATTACCATCACGGCGGAATCCGCCGCCATCAGTGTGCGGTAGGTATCCTCAGAAAAATCCTGATGTCCGGGCGTATCCAGAATATTGATACAATAGCCGCCATAATTGAACTGCAGCACTGACGAAGTCACCGAGATACCTCTCTCCTTCTCGATTTCCATCCAGTCCGATACGGCATGGCGCATCGTCGCCTTTCCCTTTACCGAACCGGCAAGATTGATCGCGCCGCCATAGAGAAGAAACTTCTCTGTCAGCGTCGTCTTGCCCGCATCCGGGTGGGAAATAATGGCAAAGGTACGCCGTTTTTCTATCTCTTCAGTAATATTACTCATTATGATCCTCCATCTGTTACCGAATATATAGTGGACAAAATATTTTCGATTTATGTCTTTTCATTTTGATACTGTTCCGAACTGTTTCCACTATTTTAGCGCGGGATTTCCGTCATGATCTCCAACTGAAAGCCGTCCCACATATCCGCCGCCACATTCCAGTCGCGCAGGTCTGTCACCACCTTATGGTACAGAGCCTGCCCGCCGCGGACGATATCGTACGTACGGGCATCGCTGCGCGCTTCGAGGTGGCGGCCAAAGCTGCAGTTTTCCACATCCTCCGGTCCAAAGTCATCAATATCACCTTCCGGCCAGAAAATATACAGCCGCGGAAAACAGGCTGCATCAAATGTCTGATCATCAGCGGGCATAAAAATATGATCCCGACGCAGCCGCTCCGCCAGCTTCCTGCCCACGTCCTCATAGCAGGTAAGAACATGCGCATACCTGCAGACAGTACGCGTAAAATCTGAGACGCGGAACTGGCCAAGCCAGTCCTCGTCCATCATTCCCTCCTCATCCTCTTTTGAGATGATGATGACGATTGGGAAATTCCGGCTCCGGTCCAGCAGAGCAGTCTCAAGTCCCGGAAGCATTTCTTCGCGGATGATCCTTCTGCGGTTCGAGCAGGGCAGGCCGTTGAATATGCCTACCGTATCCACAATGGATTTATAGTAACCCGGATAGCTGAAAAAGGTGCCTGCACCCTCACGCTCCGGATGATCGTCCTTCTTTGCCTCAGCATAACCGTTTGAAACACGGAGATACACCTTCTCTATCTCATTAATCTCAAGGCTCGCTTCCGAATACCAGATACGTCCGCCCACCTCCGGATCCATATGCCGCACATGCATATTCATTCGTTTTTTCTCATAGTCAAGGTTCACCGCCACATGGTATGCCAGAATATCTGCGTGATACGTCGACGGCTGTGTCGGCATATTCTTAAACAGCTGGCCATATTTTTTCACAATCCAGTCGTAGATCAGATCGACACAGGCTGAAAAGATCGTCTCGGGTGAATTTCCGGACTCATTCTTCATGCGGCTGCCATCCACTTCCGTGCACATCTGAAAGACCGTCTGCCTGCTTAAAGGCCGCAGCTCGTAGTGGCGGGATTCCGCAAGGCTTTCCTCGCGCCCGTCATTGTAAACATCCCGTTTACGGAAGATCGTAGTCAGACGGCTGTCGTGAAATACGCCGTCATTCAAAAGTGCAATGATCGTATTGACATTGATCGGGACGCGGCGGCTGCGCTTCAGAAGCTGATCAATCAGCACAATCCGGTTCGTCTTATAAATTTCCTTAGCGATATTATCCCCGTTTTCCAGATCTCTGTTCAGAAGCTCCTCTACTTCCGGATAAAGAGAGGTATCGCTCATCTTCACGCGAAAATGGCTCTTGATCATATCGCTCCAGCGCCCGGCCTTGTACAACGTATGCCCCAGATCCTCAAAAAGTGTCACCATGGATTTATCACACAGCTCCAGTGTTGCCAGAATGCTGTTCAGATACCGGGAAAAGCCCTGATAATTCACCCATAGCTCTTCCCCCTTATAGCGCATATCATGCTCGATCTCATGCCAGCCCTCGAAAAACATGGTCTTAATCTGAATCTCAAATGTGTCGTCAATGCTCATATCCCAGGTATCTGCCGAGATTTCGCTCTTCAGATACTCCGGCAGGCGAAACACACCGTTCAGCTTCGTCGGCTTGAACTCATCCTCTGTACGCTCGGAAGTCGACCATTCCAGGACTTCAAACGTCTGCTCCATAATATATCTGCAGATCTCCACATCATCGTCAAAATAAAGATTGATCCGCACACCGACCAGATCCTGAAGCTTACGATCCCTGCCGTAATCCTTCTGTTCGAATTTGCGGGCCATGGAAGCAGCCGTCTTAATCCTTGAAAACACACGAAAATAGAGACCGCACTGTTCCATCCGGTCTGTGATGATCCGCTTCAGATCGGATTCCACTACCGGCGACACCTTTACGCGTTCTGCAAGCTCTTCCTTTGTAAAAATGGTTCTTTCTATTTCATATTCATTCATTTCGTAAAACACCACCTGTATACTCATGTCAGGCAAACCTGATATCCCGACACGATAACCTCTGTCATAATACTCAAAATCCCAACAGAAGTCAATCCGTAACCGGATTGAAATCCCCTTAAATTTTTCTTGAATTTCCGTCTGATATAAGGTATGATTAGTCGGGCTGTACAGAGCCCATTCTTTCAATAACCATGGTGAACGACGGAATCCTTTTGTTCTTCACCATAAAGGATGCATTATTTTATCTCACTTTGAAGGAGGATACAATGAAACATTTGATGAGCCCATTGGATTTATCTGTGGAAGAGCTGGATCGGCTTCTCGATCTCGCAAATGATATTGAAGCCAATCCTTCCAGATATTCCCATTCCTGTGAGGGTAAAAAATTAGCGACCCTGTTTTATGAACCAAGTACAAGAACCCGCCTCAGTTTCGAAGCCGCCATGTTGAATCTGGGAGGAAGTGTACTTGGTTTTTCTTCGGCCGATTCCAGTTCAGCAGCCAAGGGAGAGAGCGTGTCAGACACGATCCGCATCATTTCCTGCTATGCTGATATCTGCGCAATGCGCCATCCGAAAGAAGGTGCGCCGCTTGTCGCATCTATGAAATCATCCATCCCGGTCATCAATGCCGGCGACGGTGGGCACCAGCATCCGACGCAGACACTGACTGACCTGCTGACGATCCGCTCCTTAAAGGGAAAGCTGGGTGATTTCACCATCGGTCTTTGCGGCGATCTGAAATTCGGCCGCACGGTTCATTCCCTTATTCAGGCTCTGATTCGTTATCCGAATATTCATTTTGTATTGATCTCTCCGGAAGAGCTGAGGATTCCTGACAACATCCGTGATGAGGTTCTGATCAAAAACCATCAGGATTTCCGCGAGGAGGTTCGCCTGGAGGATGCGATTCCGGAGCTGGATCTTCTCTATATGACCCGCGTACAGAAAGAACGCTTCTTCAATGAAGAGGATTATATCCGCATGAAGGATTTCTACATCCTGGACAAAGAAAAAATGAAGCTTGCCAGAGAGGACATGCTCGTGCTGCATCCGCTTCCGCGCGTCAACGAAATCTCCACCGAAGTGGACGATGACCCGCGCGCCGTTTACTTCAAACAGGCACAGTATGGCGTATATGTCCGGATGGCTCTGATTCTCACACTGCTGGAGGTGGAAGTATGTTAAATGTAGGACAGTTGAACGAAGGTGTTGTGCTGGATCACATCGAGGCCGGCAAAAGCATGGAGCTCTACAAATACCTGAAGCTTGACCGCATGGACTGCTGCGTCGCGATCATCAAAAATGCCCACAGCAACAAAATGGGCAAAAAAGACATTATCAAAGTCGAATGCCCGATTGACCGCCTCGATCTGAATGTACTCGGCTACATTGATCACAGGATCACAGTCAACATCATCAAAGACGGTGAGATCGTTGAGAAAAAGGAAGTAAAGCTTCCCAAACGGCTGGTCAATATCATCAAATGCAAAAATCCCCGGTGCATCACTTCGATTGAACAGGAGCTGGACCATGTATTCTTTCTCGCCGATCCGGAAAAAGAAGTGTACCGCTGTCTGTACTGCGAAGAGAAGTACCGGGCTTCCCGAAAGAAAAATTAATACCAGGTTCTATATTGAATCCGATCAGTTAAAACCTACAATCTTCTGTGCCGCCTTGTATGCGCCAATGGAGACTTTTCGCCCGGCTTTTCCGGGCAGATTCATGAAAATCCCGAAAATATTGTGGCGGATCGAGCGGTACAGAGTTTCATCCTTTTCCTGAAGATAGGCCCATACATCCGCCTTTTTCGCCAACGCTTCATCCGTACCGGAAAGAATCAGCATGATCGAAGTCACCGTCATGATATTAGTCAGATACTTGGCCATGTAAGTCTTCACTTTTTCGCTTTTATCTGAAAAATTTTCTGCGGCCATCACATCAATCATGATTTTATTCACACGGATCTGCTGATCGATCCGGCCGATCATCACGCTTTCATTGACCGACTGGTCTTCCCTCCCGATAAAATAATGATACAGATTGACATCCATATAATACAGACGTTTTACATATGGCAATGGCTGAAACGCGAAAATATTGTCTACATAAAATGTATGCTTCGGCAGCTCCATTCCACAGTCGCGCAGCATTTGTGTACGGTAAAAAATATTGTGCATCAATAAGTACTGCGCCAGATGCATCTTCCGCATCTCATCCCACGTAAAAATCTGTTCCTGTGGAAATACATTGGTAAAACGCATCAGACGCTTATGCCGCGCTCCCACCTTGTCATAAACAAAATTCGCAAGCAGCAGATCCACGCCGCCCTCTTCTTCCAGCTCTTTCATCCGCCTGACAATTTTCGCCAATCCCTTTGTATTCACCCAGTCATCGCTGTCCACAACCTTATAATACCGTCCGGACGCGTTGCGCAATCCGGCATTCACCGCTTCCCCATGTCCGCCATTCTCCTGATGTACCGCTCGCACAATATCCGGATAACGCGCCGCATAACTGTCCGCAATCTGCGGCGTCCGATCCTTCGTCGATCCATCATCTACGATCAGGATCTCCACTGCGTCCCCTACAGGCAGGATAGACTGAATACATTTTTCCATATATGCTTCTGAATTATAGCAGGGAATCGCTATCGTCAAAATCTTCATAACCTTCTCCTCTGTATTATCATATTCGACTATTATATTAAATAAAAATCAGATGATTCAACCCTCATCAGGGGCATCCGGAATCTGAAACAGGTATTCTGTGTAAGCGGAAAAAGCAGCCGGGATCGGATATTCCTTTTTAATCCGCTCCGGCTCAGGGAAAAATATCCCGCAATTATCCGAAACATCACATTCTCCACGAAAGTCCTCATCCTTTTCTTCTACGAGTACGAAATATCCGCTCATATGCCACTCCACATGGCTGAAAATATGTTTTGCCTCTGCAAGAGGCCAGATCCGGATTGGTGAAAAACCGCTCTCTTCCGTCTTTGCGAGTGCCTCTTCCGGTCCAAGACGTCCTTCCCAGTTTGGCAGCTCATAAAGTCCCGCCAGCAGTCCGCGGGACGGTCGCCGCCGCAGTGCTGCATGAACACTATCACGTATTACCAGAACCGTGCGTTCTTCTATTCTGCGAGCCTTTTTCCCCGCTTTCACCGGGAATTCGCTCTGGCGCTGATCCAGGTTCGCCCGGCACAGATGTCTCACCGGGCACTGCCCGCACAGTGGGAAGCCGTTTGGCACACAGACCATCGCCCCCAGCTCCATCAGCGCCTGATTGAACGTTCCGGGGCACTCCCTGGGCATCACCGCAAGCAAAGCCTCCTCGGTCTTTTTTTTCACAGACTGTTTCGCAATATCTTCTGAATCCTCTGTGATACGGCTGATCACACGAAGTACATTACCATCTACCGCAGGCACCGCCTGTCCATAGGCGATCGAGGCAATCGCTCCCGCCGTATAACTGCCGATCCCGGGAAGCTTCAAAAGTTCCTCATATCGATATGGAAGCTGCCCGGCATATTGTTCCATCACGATCTTTGCAGCCTTTTTCATATTTCGAACGCGATTGTAATAGCCCAGCCCTTCCCACAGCTTCAGCAGCTGATCTTCCGGGCACTGCGCCAGAGTCCGAATATCCGGAAGAGCTTCCGTAAAGCGCGCAAAGTAAGGCTTCACTGCCTCGACTCTGGTCTGCTGCAGCATGATCTCCGACACCCAGACAAAGTACGGCAACGGGTGCTCCCGCCAGGGAAGTACCCGTGCATTTTCTTCAAACCAGCTCATCAGCGGCATCTGTATCTGCTTCAGAAGTATCGTCTCCATATATCACTTTTGTCTCCATTTTTCACTGCGAATAGTGTAACACTATTTTCAAAAAAACGAAAGACTTTTATTGCGCAGTAATAAAAGTGGAATAGCCTGCCCTGCGCAGTGCGGCCTCCATCTGAACCGCATTATCAAGCTGAGCAAATGCACCTACCTGTACCTTATAAAGGCCATTCTCATAAAGAAGAAAAGCAGGATAATTCTGCCTCTGAAGCTGATAGAGCAGCTTTTCGGCATTTGCGCGATTGCGGAAAGCACCGGTCTGCACGCGGTATAGCCGCGGCGAAGAAGCCCCGGCTGTGCTTCCAATTTCCCCATTTCCGCTGCCGGATGGATATTTTTCCAGATCCGGATCCGGATATCGCTCCTCTCCCACCAGATTTCTCTCCGTTTCCAGTGTGCCAAGGATGCCACCCGCAATCGCCTCCGCGATCTGATCAAAGGATTCGTCAAACAGCCGGTTATCCGCATCCGTATTCAAAAAACCGACTTCCACCAGTACTGCCGGCATCTGCGTCCTTTTCAGTACGATCAGATCCGGGCGTTCGACCACTCCCAGATTACGGAAACCCACTTCCTCCAGTTCCATATTTATCGCATCCGCCATCAAAGCCTTCTCACCGGCCAGATCATAGACCAACGTCTGTACACCCGAATACTGGTTCGCTTCCGGGCTGGAATTCCGGTGAATCGAAATAAAAAAGTCTCCACCTTCCGCATTCGCGATCTGTGCCTTCTGCAGCGGCTTATCATACACATCCTCCGTACGGGTATACGCTACCTCCACACCATTTTCTTCCAGGATCTCTCCTATTGCAAGGGTCAGCTTAAGATTGTCATCCTTTTCCTGCCGCCCTTCAAACACCGCGCCCGGCTCGACTCCGCCATGCCCGGCGTCCAAAATCACCTTTGCCATTATGCACTCCCATATACTTTTCTTCCTCATACTCAGTCTATGAGAATTTCCCGGAAAAAGTGCGTGGGCAAAGACATCCAATGTTGATACTTTTATAGTAAATCACCATGCAGCGGTTTTCACTGCACCACTACAACGTAACAGCTGATTGCCCCGTCAATCTGATCACAGGACTTTGCTTTAGTATGTTCTAATGTATTTCTCATACCGCCCTGCGTCGCTTTTTTTGCAGAGCAGCTTCAGGATCGCGCCGTCCGGTCCGTACTCCAGGGAATTAACGACCGCGTGTTCTTTCAGATAAGCGACCGCACCGCCGTCCGTGTAGGGGATAAGCATTTCACAAGCCACATAGTCCCCAAAGAGTTTTTCCCGGATAATGTCGAGCAGTTCTTCCATGCCGATGCCTTTTTTGGCAGACATAAAGATTTTATCGCCAACGATTTTGGGAAGCTCGCTCTCTTCCATTACAAGGTCAGCTTTGTTCATAATGGAAATGCATGGGATTCTCTCCGCGCCTAATTCGCGCAGGGTGTCTTCCGTGACCTGCATCTGCTCCCGATGATGCGGATCGGAGTAATCGACCACCTGCAAAAGAAGATCCGCCCCGCAGGCCTCCGCGAGTGTGGAGCGAAACGCTTTGATCAGGGTGTGAGGAAGCCGGTCGATAAAGCCGACTGTATCTGAAAGCAGAAAGTCCCGGTTATCCCCAGGTGAGATTCGCCGGACAGTAGTATCAAGCGTAGCAAAAAGCATATCCTTTTCCAAAACCTTTTTTTCCTCGACACTTTTGCGTGCGTAAGCCGATCGATCAGGCTTTGCTGACCGTGTATCCGCTCCCATCTCTGCATCCGATTTTGTGTCCTGCAAGGCTTTTTCCGGCTTCGCGGTATCGCCTTTTGGGCCCTCTCCCATATAAATATCCAGCATTTTATTTAATAAGGTAGATTTCCCTGCGTTGGTATAGCCGACTAATGCCACGGATGGCAGCTCGCTTTTCCGGCGCTGCTGCCGCTGGGTCGCGCGGTCCTGCTCAATCGCTTCCAGATCGCGGCGAAGCTCACTGATCCGCTTTTCAATCTTCCGCCGGTCAAGCTCCAGCTTCTGTTCACCGGCGCCGCGGTTGGCAAGACCGCCGCCCGCACCGGAGCCTCCGCCCGCACCCGCGCCGCCTCCCTGTCTGGAGAGGGCCTCCCGCATACCGACCAGACGCGGCAGCATATACTGAAGATTCGCGCTCTCCACCTGAAGCTTCGCCTCTTTGGTGCGCGCCCGCTTCTCAAAGATCTGCAGGATCAGATTCGTCCGGTCCATCACGGGCAGATCCAGCTCCTTTTGAAGATTTCTCTGCTGGGACGGCTTGAGCGAGTTGTCCACAACAACACAGTCCGCTTCCACCATTTCTGCTGTACGCCGGATCTCCTCCGCTTTTCCCGAGCCAACATAGAGCGCCGCGTTGACAGCCGGCAGCTTCTGCGTCACATACGCTGCCGCCTCCAGCTCACACGCTTCCGCCAGCCCCTTTAATTCTTCCATGTGATATTCGAAATTCAGGTCGCCGTCGAGTTCAACGCCGACCAGAACCGCTCTTCTCATAATTTTCCTTCCTTTACCATAATATTCTGCAGAAACGCTTTCATCATATCCTATTCTTTCCCAAACCGCAAGAAAAGAATGTACTTCTTGACTTTCCTGCTTTAAAGCATTATAATTTCCGTAAAAAAATCGAGGAGGATTTTATCATGAAGAAACAGTTTTTAGCTACGATTCTTTCTGCAGCGATGGTTGCCAGTTTCTGCGGCATAAGTGTCAGCGCAGATGAAGCCGAGACTTACAATGTCGGTATTCTTCAGCTTGTAGAGCATGACGCTCTTGATGCGGCTACACAGGGCTTCAAAGACGCTCTGACCAACGCTCTCGGCGATGCGGTTACCTTTGATGAGCAGAATGCTCAGGGCGATTCCGCTACCTGCGCTACGATTGCAAATCAGTTCGTGACCAACGAGGTAGATCTGATCCTGGCGAACGCTACAGCTTCCCTGCAGGCATGCGTAGCGGCTACAGAAGATATCCCGATTCTTGGTACATCTATCACGAATTACGGTTCCGCACTTGGCATCGACGTAGCTACCGAAGTCATTGGCGGCAATATTTCCGGTACCTCTGACCTGGCTCCGCTGGACGAGCAGGCTGCGATGCTGAACGAGCTGTTCCCGGAAGCTGAGACCGTTGGTGTTCTGTACTGCTCCGCTGAGGCGAATTCCGAATATCAGTATGAGACCATCAAAACTTACCTTGAAGAATATGGCTATACAGTAACAGAATACAGCTTCTCTGATTCCAACGACCTGCAGTCTGTCTGCCAGGTTGCTGCGGACGAGAGTGACGTCATCTACGTTCCGACCGACAATACAGCAGCTTCCAACACTGAGCTGATCGACAATGTATGCCGTCCGGCAGGCGTTCCGATCATTGCCGGCGAGGAAGGTATCTGCAGCGGCTGTGGTGTAGCTACACTTTCCATCAGCTATTATGACATCGGATACGCTGCTGGTGAAATGGGCGCTCAGATTCTTACCGGCGAAGCAGATATCTCTGAGATGGCTATCCAGTTTGCACCGCAGGTTACCAAGGAATACAATGCTGAGATCGCAGAAGAGCTCGGTATAGAGATTCCGGAAGATTATGTAGCGATCGGTGCTGAAGAAGAAGCTGAGGCTGAGACCGAAGTTGAGACGGAAGCTGATACAGAAGCGGCTACAGAGTAAGACAGGCGACAGCTGATTCCGCTTTTTCTGCCGAATCCCTTTATCAATCAGGGAAAAGAAAAGCAGGTCAGTTCTGCGGATACAGGGCAGTTGCCATTATAAGGAACTAAGACAGCGAGAAAGGGCTCTCCTCTCTCGCTGTTTTCGGGAAAAACGTTTTTCAATCTGATACAAATGACCTTCCAGTCCGGATTCCTCTTTCTGTTCCATCGGGCAATCGGACCGGCGTCACGAAAAAGGGGGATGACTTCACGAATGAATATCTCGACTCTGATTAACGCATTGCCAGGCGCCTGTGCCCAGGGATTGGTATGGGGAATCATGGCGATCGGCGTGTATATCACTTACCGCATTCTGGATATTGCGGACCTGACAGTCGATGGCACGATGGCCACCGGCGGCGCGGTCTGTATTATGATGCTGATGAGCGGTCACGGCATTGGGATTTCCATGCTGGCGGCTACCGGCGCCGGAATGCTCGCCGGTCTTGTGACCGGTTTACTGCACACATGGATGGGAATTCCGGCGATTCTGGCCGGCATCCTGACACAGCTTTCCCTGTATTCTGTCAATCTGAAGATCATGGGAAAATCCAATCAGGCTGTCAATGTCAATAACTACGACCTTCTGGTATCACTCCGGTATATCAAGGGTGTGCCCCTCTGGCAGAATACGATTTTCATTGTTATCGTGTTAACAATCGTGCTGATTGCCATTCTGTACTGGTTCTTCGGCACAGAATATGGAGCTTCTCTGCGGGCGACCGGCTGCAATCCGAGTATGTCCCGTGCGCAGGGCATCAATACAAACTTCAACAAAGTGATCGGCCTGATGCTCTCAAACGGTCTGGTGGCTCTCTCCAGTGCCCTGTTGGCTCAGTATCAGGGCTTTGCGGACGTCAATATGGGGCGCGGCGCGATCGTGATCGGCCTGGCCTCCGTGATCATCGGCGAGGCGATCTTCGGAAAGATCTTCCGGAATTTTGCCCTGCAGCTGCTGGCCGTGTCGTTTGGCGCGATCATTTATTATATCGTTCTCCAGGTCGTGATCTGGATGGGAATTGACACGGATCTGCTCAAGCTGCTCTCCGCGTCTGTAGTAGCTGTCTTCCTTGCTGTCCCCTATTGGAAGGAAAAGTATTTTTCAAAACCGGTAAAGAAGGGAGGCAGCCAGAATGCTTAGTATCCAGAATATTTCCAAAACCTTTAATCCAGGCACGATCAATGAAAAGACCGCGCTGAACGATGTCTCCCTGCATCTGGAGGATGGGGATTTTGTCACAGTGATCGGCGGCAACGGAGCCGGAAAGTCTACGCTTCTGAACGCGGTAGCCGGTACCTGGATGGTCGACGAAGGGCAGATCCTGATCGACGGTGTCAATGTGACAAAGCTTCCGGAACACAAGCGTGCCGCTTATCTCGGACGGGTTTTCCAGGATCCGATGACCGGAACGGCTGCCACGATGGAGATTCAGGAAAACCTCGCACTCGCAGAGCGGCGCGGCAAACGGCGTTCGCTTCGGCCGGGCATCACAAAACAGGAGCGCGCTGAATACAAAGAGCTTCTGTCTATGCTTGGTCTTGGGCTGGAGTCCCGTCTGACCGCAAAGGTCGGCCTGCTCTCTGGCGGACAGCGTCAGGCACTCACGCTTCTGATGGCCACGCTTCAGAGGCCAAAGCTTTTGCTCCTCGATGAGCACACGGCTGCTCTGGATCCAAAGACCGCGGCCAAAGTGCTGGAGATCACAGACCTGATCGTCAACCGCGACCATCTGACCACTCTGATGATTACGCACAATATGAAGGACGCGATCCAGCACGGAAACCGTCTGATCATGATGAATGAAGGAAAAATCATCCTCGATATCAAAGGAGAAGAAAAAAAGAAACTGACCGTCAAAAATCTGCTGGATCAGTTTGAAAAGGTAAGCGGCGAGCAGTTTGCAAACGATTCTGCTCTGCTCGGATAAAAGAAAAACGGTCATCTGTTTTCCGGGACTGATAACCCCAGGAGAATAGATTGACCGTTTTTCTGTGCATTTTGTTTGTCTGTTTCACCGGTAACACGATGTAACAATTCTCACCACACAAAGCTCTCTGCCACCTTCTGTCCTGCCTCCTGTGGTGTCTGCAGATCCTGCGCGCTCGCCTGTTCCGCTTCCGATCGGTATTCCTTCACCTGTACGCAGAAGCACTGATAATCACCAACCACATAATAATAGATATCCCGATAATCATTTGAGGAATCATCCACCAGGATGATATAAAGATAATCCATAGATAGTGTATATACCGCACTGGTGGTAATCTGGGCATTGACATTGCCATAGACCAGATTGTTCGTCAGCATATCACGCAGCTGCTCATACTCTGTTCTGGAATAATTCGTATCGAGGTAACTGCATGAAATCGTGGATGTTTCCGCCGCATCAGCACAGGCATCCTGACGGTATACCGTGACCTCTCCTGTACTCAGCATGCTGTCCTCATACCAGCCGTCTTCCATCGTATAAGAACCGTTCTCTTCAGGCAATGAATCTTCTGAAGCATCAGCGTCAGAAAGTATATCCTCCAAAGCCGCGCTATCAGTCACCGTGTCTTCTGAAACTCCGCTCTCGTCAATGACAACCTCTTCTGCCTCTGCCCTGATCACACCAGGGAGATTCCATGCAGCAGGAACACTCACCCATGCAATACCGGCACATACCAGAAGCAGAAAGGAAATAACCTTTTTCCTGGCCGCCCCTTCCTCTTCCCATCGTAAAACTCTGCTCATTGCATTCTCTCCTTGCAGCAAATCTAGGATCATTCCGAATTTCAGGACCTGTCAAAAAATAACTCGCGCTTCTAACCGCACTTTGATTTAATTATAACAAACGATACAGGTCGTTTTACTCTATAAACAG
>JAJBVF010000309.1 GCA_020859965.1 Clostridiales bacterium | reverse complement strand
CAGAAGCAGTTCGCAGAGGCACAAGGGACATTTACAATAACCGAGAAGACCAGTGCATATATTTAAGAGATGAAATATATGAAGGGGTCAAGGAAGTCTGGGAAGAGCAATATAAGGATGGAAAGACGAGACTTCGCAAAGTTATGTCACAGGCTTGCAATACAAATGTGGATGGGTGTTGGTTGACGAAGGAGACGGCATGGATTGGCAACCCGCAAAGAAAAGGTGTGTGCCACTTCCTGGTTAACGAAGACCGGCTGAATGGATGGGTGCGTGACGATGATGGATAAATTGTTTAATACAAATTTTGAAAATGCTTTGCGCCTGGTTATTCTGTTGGATTTGTTCGATATGCCGCAGTCATTGAACATGATATATGCTGTAGATTTTATGACTGTATATGGAGCCTCTTTCGGACTCACAGAGTCAAACCTGAACGGAACCAACCCGTATATGTTTAGTGAGTTCGCATCACGAAGGGAAATTGTTATGGAGGCGCTAAAAGAACTCGTCATCTATGACATGGCTTTGCCGGTAAATATGGATACTGGTATTGCCTATACCATCACACCGAACGGTGAGGAGCTTGCGGCTTCCTTGGAAAGTACATATGCCAAAGAGTACCGCATTGCAGCCGGGAAAGTATTAAAAGCAGTGAAGAATACTTCAGATGTAAAATTGATTGAAATGATTAACAAAAAATCCGCAGATTCAATCAGGAAAGGAGACACAGCATGAGCCGATTTTATATAAAACAGATAAGCGCCTCCGGTCCGACTGTGGATTTTTCTTCGATTGTTTTTACGGATGGGGTCAATATTGTATGCGGTCCCTCTAACACCGGAAAAACATACATGATAAAGTGCATCAACTTTATGTTTGGTGGTGCGCTTCCTTTTACAAAAGCAGAGACCGGGTATGACAAAGTAATTATGCGAATGGAGTCTGATGATGGTCAGAGCATCCAGATGGAGCGCATGATTGTTGAGAAAAACGGTGAGGAATCAGGCGCTACAAAGGTTCAGGTCGTCAGTGATATTGCTGGGATTGAATCTGGAGAATATTCTACAACCGATAATTCCTATAGCGATATGCTGTTTAAGATGATTGGGCTGGATTCTCACAGAACAATCATTTCAAATAAGAATTTTGCCACGAACAGTCTGACCATGAGGTCAATCTTTCATCTGTTTTATTTGGATGAGGAGAATATTATCAGCGCAAGTACGCCGCTCGACGTACCAAAGTATAATAAAATAAATGGCAGCTTGATGGGCTTACTGTTTCTGCTGACAGGGAATGATTATCATGAGATTATTCCTGAGCTAACCAAGGATGAAGTTGAAAGACGGGCTACGCAAAAGTCCGGCGTGCTGAATTATCTGAACAAAAAGATAGCAGAGCTGACTGAAAAAAGAGGCGAACTGGAACAGCAACTGGCAGCCGATTATGACATTGATATCGAAGGAAAACTGGATGCCACTTTGTCTCAGATTGAGGATGTGGAGAGCGAAATTGCTGATGCTTCCGCAAAGAGCAGAAAAATTTTAGAGCAGGTGTATGAGTATAGCGCAAAGCTGGAGGAGGCACGGTTCCTCGAAAATCGCTACGCCTCCCTACAGTCGCAATACTCATCAGATATAAAGCGTCTGGAATTTATAATTGATGGTGAAAACAAGTCAGAAGACCAAGCGCCGCTTATGAAATGCCCGTTTTGTGATGGCGAGGTGAAGAATCATCCTGTGCGCGTTTCTTACATTTCAGCAGCGAAGGCCGAAGTTCAGAAAATACGGCTGCAGCAACGGGATCTCCAGGAGGCCATTGCTGATGTAAAGAGCGATATACAGCATTTTGAGAATGAGATGCGAAGGCTGAACCATGAGAACGAAACCATCGTGCAGCATATCAGCGACCATCTGAGGCCGAAAGCAGCAAAACTTCGTGAGCAGTTGGAGTCCTATAAGCGGCTGGTTGCTGCGCGGCGCGAAATCTACGCCTTAGATGCAATGGCCACGGAATTCAATACAGATGCCTTTCAAAAGGAAAATGAGGAAGATGAGAAGGCGCAGACGTTCAGCGCGAAGGAATTCTTTGATAAGGATTTGTGGAAGATTTTCAGTGACCGCTTTGAGGTTTATGTAAAAGAATGTGCCTATCCAGATTGCACGGCAGCAAGGATGTCGATTGATACTGCAGATGCAATTGTGAATGGCAAGAAGAAGAAATACGAAGGCAAAGGATACAGAGCCTACTTGAATACAGTGGTTCTCTTCAGCCTTATGAAGGTACTGGAAGAAAATGCGGTTTATACATTGAGGCTCCTGATTGTCGATTCGCCGATTCTATCGCTGAAAGAGAAAAAGATGGAGTTGGATGAGTCTGAAAAAGCAACACCGAGTATGCGTGAATCTTTGTTCAGATGTATTCTGGCGAATTGCGGAGCCAATCAGGTGATTATAGCGGAAAACGAAATACCGGATAATGTCGATTACAGTACGGCAAATATCATAGAATTCACTATGGATGACAATGAAGGCCGGTATGGTTTTCTTAAAACGCGCAAGGTATTAAAAGACACACAGTAATTTTTTCACTTATTAGCAAGGAGATTATGAGATGGCAAAAGTAATCAGTTACAACAAATTATGGAAGCTGCTGATTGATAAAAATATGACTCGTCAGGATTTGAGAGAAATTAGTGGTATCAGCACGGCTTCCCTTGCCAAAATGAAAAAGGGAGAAAACATCACAACAGCTGTGTTAATGAAAATATGCAATGCTCTGGATTGTAATATCTCCGATATTATGGAGACGATAGATGATGAAGGAAGCACTCAACAATAGGAGTTGGATATATGGCATCTAAAAAACTGGCAACACAAAAAGGAAACAGCCCCTATAGTGCTGTGATAACACGGGAGCAATTCCTCTTCTATGAGACAAGAACGACAGCGAAGCTGCTGACGGAAGGGCTGTCCAGGGACGAGGTTGTTGAGAGGATTGTGTCGGACAACCTTTTCCAGTATCCGACCGAGAAATCTGTACGGCGGATGGCGCTGGCCTGTCTTAGGCGGCTGGATGCGCTGGAGGATGATTCGCTTGTGACGGCGATTGCCAACCGCCCCCAGGACACGGCAAAACAGATATGTCTGTATGCGATGATGAAGCAGTATCGTCTGATATGGGATTTTATGATTACAGTCATTGGGGAGAAGTACCGTTTATTGGACACGTCCTTTGGTAAAATAGATGTGAACGGATTTTTCCTGCGGCTTCAGGAACAGGATGACTGGGTGGCTTCCTGGAGCGATTCGACGATTGAAAAACTGAAACAGGTCATCGTAAAGCTGCTGGTAGATAATGAGTATCTTGATAGCACAAAATCGGAGCGTCTGAATCCTGTGCTGATTAGCCCGATTTTGGAAGGTGCCATTCGTGAAAGCGGTAATACCCAGGCGCTTCTGGCGTTCAATTGTTTTGGATAAGAAGTACGCAGTGAAAGTCCAAAACTGCGATGTAGGAGGAACTGATAGATGGAAAATCTGAACGAACGCCTCGATAAGCTAAGGGCGTTAATCCAAGAGCCAGATTTCCTTGAAGGAAAGGGCTTGAGCAATGAAGTCAATATACGGATATTCTGTTATGATGCTGCGGACGAGATGGCGGTTCGACATTTTATCGGGCAGCTGAAGACAGACCAGTCCTTAAACTGCCACTTGATTGAGTATGACCTGTATAAGATGTTTATTTCCCTGTGCGATGATATGGGAATTTCAGAAGAAATACCAGAGTTGGAAGAAAACGATGGCTCTGAATATCTCCTGGAACAGCTTCACGGTACAATCGGTGAAGGTGAATTTATAGAAAAAATGCTGTATGCTCCGCATGAACACGGAGATGTAATCCTGCTTACCGGCGTCGGTGATGTGTTCCCATTCATGAGGGTTCATGCATTGCTGGAATCCATGCAGGTCGATTTTTCAGATGTTCCTATCCTTGTCATGTATCCGGGAGAATTTGACGGGCGGCATTTGAAGCTTTTCGACAGATTGAAGCCAAACGACTATTACAGAGCGTTTAACGTGATTTAAGGGAGGAACACCAATATGAAGACAAGAGAAATGTTTGCGGAGGACATCAACCGTCCTATCAATGGCGTCATCAAAGTAGACCAGGATTCGGATGATGTCACAAGGCAGGAAGTACAGGAATATGTCATCACCAAGGAACTGAAAAAACACTTTATCAGCTTCTTTGATTTTTATAGCGAAAGTTTTCAGAATCCGACCTCTGATATTGGCGTATGGATTTCGGGATTCTTTGGAAGTGGTAAATCGCACTTCCTGAAAATGCTGTCCTATCTGCTGGAGAATAAACGTGTGAATGGCGTGCCGACTGTCGAGATGTTCCGCAGCAAGTTTGCGGATGATCCGGCGACATTCATGCTGATTGATAATTCCACTCGGTTTGATACAGAGACCATTCTGTTTAACATTGATATTGAAGGTTCCATCAACAAGGATAAGACCGCTGTTCTGCGCGTTTTTGCGAAGATGTTCTATAAGCATCTCGGCTTTTACGGCGAGAATTTGAAAGTTGCTATGCTGGAGCGGTACATCGACCAGCAGGGAAAGACCGAGGAGTTCCGGCGTGTATTCGAGCAGAAAAAGGGAAAGCCGTGGCTGGAGCAGCGCAAGGCGTTTGCTTTCAACGGCAAGGTCATCATTCCTACCCTGATGGAAGTGCTGGATATGAGTGAGGAAGATGCACGGAACTGGTATCAGGATAAATCTTCCGTGGAGTATTCCATCTCAAGCCTTGTGGAAGACATCAAGGCTTATGTTGATTCTAAGCCGGATAATTTCCGCCTGCTGTTCATGGTGGATGAGGTCGGTCAGTATGTTGGTACGGACACCGATATGCTCTTAAACCTCCAGTCCCTGACCGAGAAGCTCGGCAGTGAGTGCGAGGGAAAGGTCTGGGTGGTATGCACCGGGCAGGAAGCCATCGATGAGATTATCAAAGTTCGTGCGGACGAGTTCTCACGTATTCAGGCACGTTTCAAAACACGCCTCTCTCTGTCCTCTTCTTCTGTGGATGAGGTTATCCAGAAGCGTGTGCTGAAGAAGAAGCCGGAATACGAGGAGCGCCTGCAGGAGGTTTATGATACAAACGATTCCACCCTTCGGAATCTGTATACCTTCCGTGATTCCATCCTTGATATCAAGGGATTTGAGGGACCGCAGGAATTCTCGGATGATTTCCCATTTGTGCCTTACCAGTTTATCATCATGCAGAAGGTATTCGCAGAGATTCGTAAGCACGGGAACTCCGGCAAGCACCTCTCCGGCGGCGAGCGTTCCATGCTCTCCGGTTTCCAGGAGGCTGCGCAGAAGGTGCAGGAAAAGAACGAGTTTGCCCTCGTGCCGTTCTTCCGCTTTTATGATACCGTACATACCTTTCTCGACGGTTCTATCCGCCGGGTAATTGAGCGCTGCCAGAAGGCGGCGGACAGCGGTTTCGGCATTGAGCAGCAGGATGTGGACGTGTTGAAGCTCCTGTATCTCATCCGCTACGTGGACGACATTCCGGCAAACCTCGATAACATTGTAATTCTGATGGCGGATGATATTCGCACGGATAAAATTGAGCTTCGTGAAAAGATGCGCGGCAGTCTTGACCGCCTGCTCAGCCAGAACTATATCGGACGGAATGGTGAAGTATATAACTTCCTGACCGACGAGGAGCAGGATATTGCGAGGGAAATTCGCAACACGAACGTGGACACCTCTGCTATCGTGACACAGCTTGGTCGTATGATTTTCGGTGATATTTATCAGACGAAGAAGTACCGTTACGGCAAATATGACTTTGACTTCGACAAAATGGTGGACGGCATGGCAGTCGGTGCTGTCACCGGCGGGATGCGCCTGTGTTTCCTGACGGTTGCCACGGATCCGACTGAAAAAAATGAGCTGCACCTTATGACACAGTCTAAGGGACAGGCTCTCGTAGTTCTGCCGGAAGCAAAATATTATGAGTCAGTAGAAAATGCCATGAAGATTCGGAAGTATGTGAAACAGCGTAATGTGTCGCAGCTTCCCGGCTCCATGCAGACGATTATTAAAAAGCAGCAGGAAGAGGCGGATGCTTATGAGGCATCCTCCGCCGATGAACTGAAGGAGGCAATCGAAAACGCAGCCTTTTACGTGGATGGAGAACATCTGGTTATTAAGGGTGGCGACGCAAAATCGAAGATAGACCAGGCACTGGAATATCTCGTTATCCATGTATACAGCGGCCTCGACCTGATTACCAAAAACGCAGAGACGGATGCCGACATCTATTCGATTCTTCGGAAGGAAGAAACCATGATCCCCGGCACGGAACCAAACCGTGATGCGGCGGCAAAGATGGAGGAATATCTGGAGGTTCAGTACAAGCGGAATCTCCCGACTTCTATGGCGGATGTGCAGAGCCGGTACCAGGGGATTCCTTATGGCTGGCGCGAGATTGACATTGCCGCTGTAGCCGCACAGCTGATTGTTGACCAGAAGGTCACCATCAAATATGCTGGCACCACCATCCAGCCGAACAATCCGAAGCTGCCGGATATGCTGCGCAAAAAGAGTGAGATTGGGAAGACCATCATCTCCAAGCGTATCCTGAACTCTGCAGCCAACATTCGTGACGCGAGGGACTTCCTACGGGAATATTTTGACGTGATGGACGTTCCCCAGGATGAGGACGGGCTGATTGCATTTATTATAAAGAAATTTAGTGAGCAGCGTGATTACTACGCTGAATTGGATAAGAAATACGCTGGGCATAAATACCCTGACCATGCCCTTGTGTCGCAGGCAATTCAGCTGACAGATGATGTCCTGAGCCAGCAGAAGGACAATATCGCCCTTGTGCAGAGACTCCTGAAGCGCATGGATGACCTTGACGACAACAAGGAAAAGATGCAGCGCGTGGAGAACTTCTTCAAGAGCCAGGTAAAGGTGTTTGATGCCGCAGTCAAGCTGGAAGCTGACCTGCGTCATGAGTTGGATTACCTCTCCCATGAGCCGGAAGCCAATGATGCCCTGAATCAGATTCGGCTGATTTGCATCGTGCAGCCTGGTGGGAAGTTTGATTACAAGCGTATCCCGGAACTGAATGGGTTGATGTCCAAAGTTCACGAAGGACATGACCGTCTGCTTGCTGCCAAGCGCGAGGAGCTTTTGGAGATTGTCCGCCAGTGCATGGAGGCAATCCACACGGCAGCCGATGGAGATTTCAATTCCAAGAATATCATCCAGACGGCTGATAACTTCTACACGGCAAAGAAACAGCAGATAGCGGAATATGAAAGCCTCGCTCTGCTGGACGGTCTGATTCCGCCGATGCTCCAGGAGAAGGACAAGGCTGTGGACAGGCTGGAAGCCGCAAAGCGTCCGAAGGAGCCGCCGAAGCCGCCTGTGGAGCCGACTGCTGTGCATGAGCCGCCGATTCCTTATGGCACGAAGAAGCCTGCGCCGAAGAAAGTATATAAGAGTCTGAACCGCTCCATCGCCTTCCCTGCAAAGCGGCTGGAGAACGAAGAAGACATCAAAGCCTATGTTGAAAAAATGCAGGATACGCTGCAGCAGCTTTTGAAGAACTGCGACGGCATTGATTTGAAGTGAGGATAATGCAATGGATAAGAATGCGATTAAAAAATATGCGACATGGGCAAGGCGTGAACTGATTTCCCGTGTATCTCAGAAAGCGGAGTTCTATGGCGTAACGGCGAAGGGCTATGGCGAGTTCAATGCAGACAGCATTGATGGTCGTGTCCTGTCGTCTACTGAGAAAGCGCAGAGACAGGCACTGATTAATAAAGTTCGTTCGGAAGGCTATGAGCAGGCAATGGAGGAAGTGGCGTACACCTGGTTCAACCGATTCTCTGCTCTGCGCTACATGGAGGTCAATAACTACCTCCCTACCCGTGTGCGCGTCTTTACCAACGAGAGCGGCGAATTTAAGCCGCAGATTATTGACGAAGCAATCCATCTGGAACTGGATGGGCTGGACATGGAGAAAGTCTATTCTCTCAAGGATACGAATGACACAGAGGCACTGTATCGATATCTGCTGATTACCCAGTGCAATGCCTTGAGCAATATTATGCCGGTGATGTTCCAGAAGATTGATGATTATACAGAGCTTCTGTTGCCGGATTATCTTCTCCGTGAGGGAAGCGTTATCGAGCAGATGGTTACTTCTATCCCGGAACAAGACTGGACTGACCAGGTGCAGATTATCGGCTGGCTGTACCAGTATTATAATGCGGAAAAGAAGGACGAGGTCTTTGCCGCGTTGAAGAAAAACGTGAAGATTACGAAGGAGAATATCCCCGCCGCTACCCAGCTGTTTACTCCGGACTGGATTGTGCGCTATATGGTTGAGAATTCTCTCGGACGTCTGTGGGTGGAGGGGCATCCAAACGAGCAGCTGAAATCTGGGTGGAAATACTATCTGGAGGAAGCCGAGCAGGAAGCGGATGTTGAAGCACAGCTGGCGGAAATTCGAAAGGAATATGCCGCGCTGAAACCGGAAGAAATCCTATGCATCGATCCCTGTGCAGGCAGCGGCCACATACTCGACTACCTGTTTGACGTTTTGATGCAGATTTACACGGACTATGGTTACACGACATCGGAGGCAGTCAGGTCAATCGTTGAGAATAATCTCTACGGTCTTGACATTGATGAGCGTGCGGCGCAGCTTGCTTATTTTTCCGTTATGATGAAGGCAAGAAGCTATGACCGCCGGTTTCTGACCAGAAAGGACGAGGACGGCAATCCTGACATTCCACAGCCCCATGTGTATGCCATCGTGGAGAGCAATCATCTGAACCAACTGGATATCGAATACTTCACGAACAATGACCCGAAGCTGAAGAAGGATTTCGGTGTGTTGGTGGATGAACTACATGATGCAAAAGAGTATGGTTCTATCCTGAACATCACGCAGGTGGATTTTTCTGCCCTTTATGCGAGAATAAATGAGATAAACAGCGACATCAGTATGTACAAAGAGTCCACGTTAAAGACCATCCTGCCGCTGATTCAGGTGGCGGAGGTTTTGGCACAGAAGTATCATGTGGTTGTGACGAACCCGCCGTATATGGGATCTTCCAATATGGGCGCAAGGCTCAGCAAATTTGTGAAGGACAATTATCCCGACAGCAAGAGTGATTTGTTTGCTTGCTTTATAGAGAAAGCGGATTATTTGGTTACTCAAAACGGTTATACGTCTTTGATTACTATGGAAAGCTGGATGTTCCTATCCAGCTTCGAAATGCTACGCCACAAGGTAAACCAAACAAAAACCATTATTAACATGGTTCACATGCCTTATTTGGGTAAGGGTGGCACCAGCCTTGGAATTAATTTTGGAACAGCTGCCGTTATAATGAGAAAAGGCTATACGACAAATTATAACGGTCAATACGAATATACTGTTTATTATGAATGCGATGAAAATGGTGTGCCATTTGAGTTTCCAACAAAAAATGGGCGTTGGAAAACCGCCAAACAGTCCAGCTTTGCCAAAATTCCAGGCTCGCCGGTGGCATATTGGGTGAGCAGCGATTTTATCAAAGCGTTTGATTATCCCAAAATCGGAAATATTGGAAATCCAAAGCAGGGCATGATCCCCGGAAATGTAAATGAATTTTTGAGATTTTGGTATGAAGTGGATACCTTGCGTATCGGATTCAATCATCGTCATAGCTCCGAAATCGTATCTAAAGGCTACAAATGGTTTCCCTACAACAAAGGGGGTGCGTTCAGAAAATGGTATGGAAATATAGAACATGTAATAAACATGGAAAATGATGGCTATGACATTAAATTTTCCGGTAAAAACAATAATTATCGTCTTCGAGAGCCGAGTCTTTATTTTAAGGAAGCTGTTACATGGTCAAAACTAACAAGCGGGAATTTTTCGGCAAGGTATATGCCAGAAGGAAATCTTTTTGATATTGCTGGATGTTGCATCTTTGGTTTGGGAGAGAAGCTGAATTATATATTGGCATTTTTAAATTCAAGTGTGAGTAAAACAATTTTAGATTTGATTAGCCCCACGATGAATTATGAGGTGGATCATATAAAGAAATTGCCAATAAAGGAAAGCTGCCAGGGTAAAGATATAATCGATGCCTTAACGAAGGAAAATATTAAATATTCCCGCACTGATTGGGATTCTTTTGAGACTTCATGGGATTTTTCAAGGCACCCGTTGGTGCGCCCTGTTTCGACTTTATCCACCGCTTTTAATGCTTGGCAGGATGAGTGCGCTGACCGATTCACACAACTGAAAGCCAACGAAGAGAAAGTGAATCGATTCTTCATTGACCTCTATGGTTTGCAGGGTGAGTTGACACCGGAGGTCGAGGACAAGGATGTTACTGTTCGTCTGGCAGACAAAGCCCGTGATATTCGCTCCTTCATTTCCTATGCTGTCGGTTGTATGTTTGGCCGCTACTCTCTGGATGTGGATGGACTTGCTTATGCTGGAGGCGAGTGGGATGCTTCAAAGTATAGCACCTACATTCCCGACAAGGACGGTATTATCCCTATTTGCGATGATGAGTATTTCGAGGATGATATTGCAAACAGGTTCGTGGACTTCGTCCGTGTCGTTTACGGAAAAGATACGTTGGAGGAGAATCTAAAATTTATAGCAGATGCGCTTGGTGGTAAAGGTGCGCCGCGTCAGGTCATTAGGGATTATTTTATGAATGATTTCTATGCCGACCACCTGAAGGTTTATCAGAAGCGCCCGATTTACTGGCTCTTCGATAGTGGCAGGAAGAATGGGTTCAAGTGCCTGATTTATATCCACAGGTATAAGCCGGACACCATCGCTCGTATCCGCACGGATTATGTGCATGAGCAGCAGGCGCGTTATCGCACTGCGATTGCCGGACTGGAAACCCAGATTGCAAATGCAGGAACCAGTGAGCGCGTGAAGCTGAATAAGCAGCTTAAAAAACTGCAGGATCAGGCGGACGAGCTGCACGGATACGAGGAGAAAATACACCATCTGGCTGACCGGTTCATTTCGATTGATTTGGACGATGGTGTGAAGCACAACTATGAGATTTTCAAGGACGTGCTGGCGAAGATTAAGTAAGGGAGGCTGACTTTTATGGAACACGATATAATAGCATATGAAGTAAAAGGAACGCCCCTTATTAAGTTCCAAAGTTCTGAGCGAATAAAATCACTTAGAGAAGGTCACTTCTATGCCAAGACTCTTCAGTATTATCGAGACCTTGAAAAAGAAACTGGAGATGATGAAATCGGCGATGAATTTGAAGCAATGTGGCACGTTAATGAAGGTATTATGCGACGTCCAGATACCGGTGAAGTGATTGAATTAAATGACACATTGATACCAACTGCAAATTCAAATGATTTTGTTTTCTGTATGTTTGGTATTTATCCTAATTTGACATCATTTTCTTTCACGGACAAACAGAAAGAAAAAATGCTGTCATTTGGTGATACGGCTTTACTGGTTCTGGATAGCGATGAACTGATACGGCGTGTTTTTTCATCTGCTAAGAATGCAGGATATGAACCTCACTTTGGTGCAGTTCAGTATTTTAATCCTGCTGAAGACAATGGTAATATGATAATTTCTCTTTTGAAAGGTATGTGGAATATTGCGTTCTGGAAACGAGATAAATATACCTATCAACAAGAAGGCAGGTTTGTATTCACTCCTGGAAATGGGGATGATCATATAGAATTGGACATTGGTGATATCAGCGACATTACAGCTGTTTTACCGTCAAATACAGTTTTAACAGCGATGGTAGAAAAGAAACTATAAGGAGGCGGCTGGCCTATGGCAAGCATAGATACAGATAAAATAATACAAGACTTGAATACACGGTTTGCCGCTCCTCTGCCGGAGTTCCATAAACGGCGCATTGTCTTCTGGTACGATGAGGAACGGGAATTCGAGGACAAGCTGGACGAAATCGTCCTTGACAATGCAAAGGTTATCGCTCTGACGGGGACGAATACATTCACCGTGAAGAAGCTGCTCTGTTTGGAGGATACCTCTTCGAATTACCTTGTGTATTTTCCGCTCTCCTTTGCGCAGGATGACGATAACTGGCTTATCAATGTGCAGCTTTACAGCGAGGAATACCGTGCCGATTTGCAGTCCATCTGGATGGATGAGATGGGGCTTCCGGCGACGCCGGTTGTCCGTAAGCAGGTAAAGAATTATCGTAAGTTCTTCAACAATCAGGACAGGCGTGCAAAGGTCAAAGCGTATAGTCAGAGCATTTCCACGGCATCGCAGGTGCATCTTGCTGTTATGGCGGCTATCTGCGGCAATAAGGACACACAGCCGGGACATATCATTCAGTCTGTCTTAAGCGCCGGTCTGGATTTGGACACGAATAAAATCTATCAGGACATGGTGTATTACGGAGCGCAGAATGCGTTCTGGGTGATGGTGTCGCAGGCAACAGGCTATAACGAAGGAGCAGACTCCAGCCTGTCAAGGCTCGCCATCCATATTCTGCTGACGGCATTAACACGGACAATGCATCAGGACCACCTGTCCGGCTTGGATTCCTATATCTCCACGCCACATCAGGCGTTTTGCTTCGATACCGTGTCCGACTGGATGAACGGCGACAAGAAGACGCAGATGTATGAGACTGCCCGTTTTGTGGAAGATGAGATGCGGCTGTCCAGACGCTTTCAGAACATGAATCTGGAGGAGTTGGCTGACACAGAAATCTTCCCTTGTGTGAACGAGTGCATTCTGACATCTTTGATGACGGAAATCAGCGACCAGATTATACAGGTGGATGTTATCCGAGGGATTGTGGAGAAGCGCAGGACTTTTGCATGGTATGATGCGGTCTCCTGTTATTATGAGGGAATTCTGCAGGTCGCAAATATGCAGAGCTTCTTCCTGGAACACGCAGAGGGATTCCATACGGTGGAACCGTCGAAGGTTTGGAAGGAATACACCACGGAATATTACAAGATGGACACCTACTACCGGCAGTTTCATCTCTGCTTCCAGCGCAGCCTGAAAGCATCGAATCCTAACTTGGATGACCTGTTCAAGCGCGTGACAGAGAAGGTCGAAGGACTTTATTCGCATTGGTTCTTAGGGCAGCTTGGAGAAAACTGGTCGGATGCGTGTGCAGAGAACCTTGCACAGTATGGTCGGGTTTTGGAGGTGCCACAGCAAACAGAGTTCTATCGCAGCAAGGTCAAGAATGAGGACAATCGCATTTTTGTTATTATCTCCGATGCCCTGCGGTATGAAGTTGCAGCCACACTTGCGGAGCAGCTCCGCAGAGAGACGCAGAGCAAGGTGGACTTAAACAGCTGTGAAGCCATATTCCCAACTGTCACGAAATTCGGTATGGCGGCACTTCTGCCGAACCAGAATATTTCCGTGGCAGAAAAGTCAGGCGGCGAGCTTGCTGTCCTGGCAGACGGACAGCCTACGGATGCCGGATACAGGGATAAGGTGCTGAAATCTGCGAATTCGAAAAGCGTGGCATTGAAATATGATAACATCATCGGCATGAAGCGTGCCGAGCGGTCTGCTCTGGTGAAGGGAATGGATGTTGTCTATATCTACCATGATAAAATAGACGAGTCAAGCCATACATCGGACAGCGCTGTCTTTCCGGCCTGCGACGATGCTATAACAGAAATCAAGAACCTTGTGCGTATTATTGTAAACGAATTCAGCGGCACGAGAATTATTATAACAGCGGATCACGGCTTCCTCTATACATACAGTCCGCTTGCTGAGGATGGCAAGGTGGATAAGACCACGCTTTCTGCGCAGGATGTTGAGGTTGATCGCAGATACCTGATTACCAGAAAAGGGGCAAACCCTGAGTACCTGATGCCAGTGAAGTTTGTGGATGAGAACTACGATGCTTTCGCACCGAGAGAAAGCATCCGCATTAAGAAGAAAGGCGGCGGCTTGAATTTTGTGCATGGCGGTATCAGCCTGCAAGAAATGGTTGTGCCTGTTGTGGAATATCATTATTTGCGTTCGGACTCCAAGACATATCGGCGCAATAAGGATAGGATTGACACAAAGCCCGTTGAACTGAGCCTTCTTTCTTCCATACGGAAAATCAGCAACATGATTTTCTCGCTGAACTTCTATCAGAAAGACGCCGTGGGCGATAACCGGGAACCGTGTACTTATCTGCTTTATTTCACCGACGCTGTCGGAAACAAAGTCAGCGACACACAGAAGGTTATAGCAGATAAGAAAAACCAGGATGGGCGTGAGCGGACATTCCGCTGCAGCTTCAACCTGCGGTCGCAGAAATATAACAGTCGGGACAGCTACTATCTCGTCATAGCGGACGAGAGCGGTCTGCAGGCACCACAGAAAGAAGAATTCCAGATAGACATAGCATTTGCTGTAGATGACTTCAATTTCTTCAGCTGATTATATAGATTTTGGAGGAACGTGTATGGACATGGCAGAGACGGGTGCAAGCACCCGCGAAATTATAAAAGATAAACTTCGGCAGACTTTCGATGGCAAGATTGTCCGCAAAGACCTGACCAAGAAAATCAAGGAGGGCGCGAATGTTCCCGTTTATGTTCTTGAGTTCCTTCTCGGCCAGTATTGCAGCTCGGATGACGAGGATGTGATTGAGCGCGGGGTGCAGAATGTAAAACGCATCCTTGCAGACAATTTTGTGCGGCCTGACGAGGCGCAGAAAATATTATCGAAATTGCGCAGCCGAGGCAGTCATACGGTTATTGATTTGATTACAGTTCGGCTGGACATGAAGCATAATGCCTACGTTGCAGACTTCTCCAATCTCGGAGTAAGCAACATTCCGATTGCCGACGAGTACCCTGAAAAGTATGACCGCCTACTGTGTGGCGGCATCTGGTGTATCGTGCAGCTGGACTATGAGTACATAGAAGAAGACAAGAAAAATGGCATCCCAATTCGCATCCGTAAGCTGACGCCTATTCAGATGCCCCATATCGAAATGGACGAGCTGAAACAGGGACGCAAGGCTTTCACAAAGGATGAGTGGATGGATGTCCTTATGCGTTCCATTGGCATGGAGCCGGACGAACTGACCTATCGTGAAAAGTGGCTGCTTCTTACCCGCATGATTCCTTTGGTGGAGAACAACTTCAATCTCTGCGAATTAGGGCCGAGAAGCACGGGTAAATCGCATCTGTATAAGGAGATTTCTCCGAACAGTATTCTTGTGTCCGGCGGTCAGACAACGGTTGCCAACCTGTTTTATAACATGGGCAGGAAAACAGTCGGACTTGTGGGACTATGGGACTGCGTTGCCTTTGATGAAGTCGCCGGTATCCGATTTAAGGATAAAGACGGCGTGCAGATTATGAAGGATTACATGGCGTCTGGCTCTTTTGCCCGTGGCAAGGAAGAAAAAGCCGCATCTGCTTCTATGGTTTTCGTTGGGAACATCAACCAGAGCGTGGACGTGCTGCTTAAGACATCCAGCCTTTTCGACCCGTTCCCGCCGGAAATGGGAACCGATACGGCATTCCTCGACCGTATCCACTGCTACCTTCCTGGCTGGGAGATACCAAAGTTCAGACCTGAGCATTTTACAAATGATTATGGGTTCATCACCGACTATCTCTCTGAGTTTATTCGTGAATTGCGGAAAGAACAATATGGAGACGCACTCGACCGATACTTCCGTCTCGGCAAGAACCTCAATCAGCGTGATACCATCGCGGTACGGAAAATGGTTGACGGCTATTTGAAGCTCATGTATCCGGACGGCGAGTTCACCAAAGAGGAGTTGGAGGAAGTTCTGCAGCTGTCTCTGGAGATGCGCCGCCGTGTAAAGGAGCAGCTTAAAAAATTGGGTGGCATGGAGTTCTACGATGTGAACTTCTCATACATCGACAACGAGACTTTTGAGGAGCATTATGTCTCCGTTCCGGAGCAGGGCGGCGGCAAACTTATACCGGAAGGAATGTGCAATCCCGGACAGGTCTATACCGTTTCCCGTGGCAAGTCGGGTATGCTCGGTGTATTCCGTCTTGAATCACAGATGCTCCCCGGAAATGGAAAGCTCGACTGTACAGGTATCGGCTCTGACAGGGGCTGCAAGGAAGCAACGAACACAGCGTTTAATTTCCTCAAGGCGAATGGAAATCGTATCAGCGGTTCCATCAGCACGACAACCAAAGATTACATTATCAACTATCAGGATTTGCAGGGCATCGGAATGACCAGCAAGCTGGCATTGCCCACATTGATTGCTATTTGCTCGATTGCGCTTGGAAAGCCGACACTGAGTTCTCTTGCGGTTCTCGGTGAAATCAGCATCAGCGGAACGATGATTAAGGTGGACGAGCTGGCAAATGCACTGCAGGTTTGTGTGGACAGCGGAGCGAAGAAGGTGTTACTGCCGATGACATCGGCAGCAGACCTGGGAACTGTACCAGCGGATTTGATTAGCAGTTTTAATCTGATTTTCTATAGCAGCGCCGAGGATGCTGTGTTTAAGGCATTGGGTGTGGAATAATGATGGAGGTTTTACTATGTCAGTGAACATTGGCGATGGTAATAAAATTAAGAATTCTACTATAGCAGAAAAAGTGGATAATTCTGGGACAGAAACAAACTCTCGCAAAAGGTTCTATGATAAGCACCCGGTAATTTGTGGACTTATTATATCTTTTGTAGTTGGATTTGTATTGCTGTTTTCTTTCTGGGAAAACATTATCACATGGATTGAGGGGTGGTTTTAATGGCAAAAAGTCAGATTATTAAGGATTTAGCCAATGGTGCGGTTGACACACAGACTGCCTTAAAACGAGCAAAAGTTTTATTGCAGGATTTGAATAATCAAAATCTTTTGGATTGGATAAATTATGAAATCGGTGGTTATCCGGATGATGTTGAAGTACCTGAATATAGAGTGATTTCCGGGCAATTATATGGCTCCTATATGAAGGGGTCGATAGCTACTCATATAAAATACAATGATGTAGTATTACCGTTAGGTAAGATGCCAAGTGAGCAACAGGATAAGCTGTTAATGTGTCCCATGAGAATATCCATCAGTGCATTAGCGGATATGATATGTAAAGATAAGGACTCTCAAGGGTTTGTAAAAAATATCCCTGCGGATTATTATCCGTATATTGCAAAGTATAACAATGATCCCTATATGGTCATTTATTCCGCTTATGTGAAGCTTAATATGCCACAAGTTCGAGATATTTTTGCACAGGTCGAAAGTATGCTATTAGATATCCTGGCATATTTAGAAAAAAACTTTGGAAATTTGGATGACTTGGACATTGATATCGAAAGCAAAACAGATGTAGAACTTGATGAAATAATCAAACATCTACTTGTCATAATCCATTTTGATAACAGTGTCA
>JAJBVF010000234.1 GCA_020859965.1 Clostridiales bacterium | reverse complement strand
TTTTGACACTTCTGCGGTTGAAGATGTGATCAGGCTGGGGAGTCAGTCTAATCCAGATGCGAATATCGTGATAAAATCGACAATTCCGGTGGGATATACTTGCAGCATCCGGAAAAAGTTGAACTGTGACAATATTATTTTCAGCCCGGAGTTTTTGCGTGAGTCGAAAGCTCTCTATGACAATCTGTATCCGTCAAGGATTATTGTGGGGACAGATGTAGAAAACGCGCGGCTTGTAAAAGCGGCGAAGACATTTGCCGGATTGCTTCAGGAGGGTGCGGTCAAAGAGAATATTGATACTCTGATCATGGGCTTTACGGAAGCGGAAGCTGTGAAATTGTTTGCGAATACATATCTTGCTCTTCGGGTGTCTTATTTTAATGAGCTGGATACTTATGCGGAAATGAAAGGCCTGAACACGCAGCAGATTATCAATGGCGTTTGCCTGGATCCGAGAATCGGTTCCCATTATAACAATCCATCATTCGGATACGGTGGTTACTGTCTGCCGAAAGATACGAAGCAACTTCTGGCAAATTATGAGGATGTGCCGGAGAATCTGATTCAGGCGATTGTAGATTCCAATCGGACAAGGAAGGATTTTATCGCTGACCGTGTTCTGAATACGGCTGGTTATTATGACTATTATAACAGGGGAGACTTTGAGGCCGGAGTAGAGAAGGAATGTACGATTGGTGTCTATCGCTTGACTATGAAGTCCAACTCTGACAATTTCCGCCAAAGCTCCATTCAGGGCGTAATGAAGCGGATCAAAGCCAAAGGGGCTACTGTGATTATTTATGAACCGACGCTTGAAAATGGCAGTACGTTCTTTGGCAGTAAAGTTGTCAATGACCTGGCCGTTTTTAAGGAAAAGTCACAGGCAATCATTGCAAACCGTTATGACAGTTGCCTGGATGATGTGAAAGACAAAGTGTATACACGTGATCTGTATGGGCGGGACTAACTGACTGTATTGTATAAGCAGCGCATAATGCGCAGTATGCAAAGCATGCGGAGAGTGCAAAGAATGCGCAGTATGGCAGTACTATAGGTGGTATGCAAAGAATGTAAAGAATGTATATGAAATTGCGGTATGGGTTGTTGGCTGCGGGCTGAGCTTCGTATGCATTTTCCGGCTCAACGGCTGATGGTATAAAAACATTTCCACAAAGGAACTGAAACAATATGGAAAACTGGAAAAACAGGAAATATATTTTTATCACGACGTTCCTTTCCGCGCTTATTCTGATCATTTACGCGGCACAGCTCTCTGTCCCGGTGATCAGTGATGAGACGGTGACGATGGCGAATGCGGCATGGGTAACGGGAAGAGACTGGAGTCTGATGATTGCGCATCTGGGAGGCCTGTATTATCGGTTTATACAGGCACTCATGACGGTGCCTCTGTTTGCATGGCTGGATGATCCGGACATGATTTACCGTGGCTCCATGATTTTGCAGGCAGTGGTTCAGGCGAGTACCGTACCGGTTGTATATCTGCTGTGCCGCAGACATTTGCGGATGGAATCGTCGAAGCTTGCCGCTGCGCTTGGAGCCGCGGTATGTTTTGTGCCTTCGATTGCATTGTATGTATTCTATTATCGTGGGGATTATCTGCTGTCCGTTTTGCCCTGGTATGCGCTGCTCTTTTTTCTGGAAACGATAAAAGCTGCTGATGCGGAAAAGAAAGCCGGGCGCGCGGGATATACTGTAGCAGCAGTAGTATGCTGCGCTCTGGGGTATATGGCTCATACCAGAGGCATTGTGCTGATGATCGCTTTGATCATGAGTGCACTGTTTATCCGAATTTTCATGAAGCAAAAATCACTGAATTGGCCGATCTGTGTCTGCGTTTTTGTTTTGATGGGAATTGTTGACAACAAAATAGGCGGTATTTTAAAACAGGCGCTCTATTCTATCAGCGGATTGAATGCAAATGCTTTTGAATCTACGGATATGGGCAGTTATTTGAATGTTTTCTCCTGGCAGACGCTGAAGGGAATTATACTGTTGTGTTTAAGCTGGCTCAATACGCTTGTTGTGACGACACAGGGATTAGTCCTGATTGGAATGGTGGTTCTTCTTGTGGTCACCGCAACTATTTGCCGTGAGGCGGTTCTTAAATGGCGGATCAGGACTGCTGTCGGATCAGGCCAGACGAGCGGGGATACTGCTCCAGGTATATCAATTCAGGAAAAAGTTACTATGCTGTTTTGCTTTCTTGTATTTGTCGGCTATTTTGCTGTAGGAGCACTCTTTTTTAAAGGCGTATATTATCCTTTGCTTACCGGGGAAAATACGCGGCGTGTGGACAGATTGCTTTACGACCGGTATGCGATTTGCGGCGCGGGAATGATGGTATTTCTCGCTCTGTACGTCCTGTGCTGCAGGAGGGAATGGCTGAGCCGCAAAATGAAGCTGTTCTGTATGGTATTGGCCGTCGGACTTTTTGCTGTCTTTCTGTGGAAGTTTCTGCCGATCGCAGTAAAGTACACTGGTTATATA
>JAJBVF010000170.1 GCA_020859965.1 Clostridiales bacterium | reverse complement strand
GAATACCAACATATAATGCTACCGGCTCTTCCTCAGGAAAAGCTGTGCCTTCCGCTTCCATAAAATTCAGGATCCGCTCAATGCCCATTCCAAAGCCAACAGACGGGATATCCTGTTTTTCATCAATCTCATGGATCAGTCCGTCATATCTTCCGCCGCCGCACAGTGTAAACCCATCAGAATTCACAAATTCAAACACCGTCTTCGTATAATAATCCAGCCCACGGACAATTCCGGTATCAATTTCAAATGGAATTGATAGCTCCTTAAGCAGAGACTGAAGTTCTTCAAAATGTTCTCTGCACTCGTCATCCAGGTAATCGATGGTGCGTGGTGCAGCAGCCACAATCTTTTTGCATGTATCTACTTTGCAGTCAAGAACCCGGAGCGGATTCTTCTTCATACGCTCACGGCAGGTCGGACAAAGTTCTTCCTGATAACTCTGAAGGTAAGAAAGCAGCGCTTCATTGTAAGTCTTCCGGCAGTGTTTACATCCAATGCTGTTGATGTGAAGCTTCACATCCTTCAGCCCCAGTTTTCCAAGCAGTTCTGTCACAAAAGTAATGAGTTCCGTCTCGGCAAGCGGGCTTGCAGATCCAACCAGTTCCACTCCAAACTGATGGTGCTGCCTCAGCCGCCCACTCTGCGGTTTCTCATAGCGGAATGCCTGTGTCACATAGAAAAGCTTCGTCGGCGCCGGCTGAGCATACATGCTGTGCTCCAAATAGGCACGCATCGCTCCGGCCGTTCCCTCCGGTTTAAGAGTAATGCTCCTGTCTCCTTTATCCAGAAATGTATACATCTCCTTTTGCACAACATCTGTCGTACCGCCTACACCGCGTTCAAACAGTTCTGTGTGTTCAAACATCGGTGTGATGATTTCACCCATGTGATACGTACGTGCGGTTTCCCGCGCAATTTTCTCTATATAAGAGCGTTTGTGCATCTGCTCCCCATACCAGTCCTGTACACCTCTTGGCGCCTGTGTGATCATGATTCCGCTCCTCCTTCTTATATTTAATCGTTTTTCACGGCATTTTACCACCTATCCGGTAATCACTCAATCTCCGGACATAATGAAAAAGGCGATAATGAGTAACTTCGATAGTATTCAGACTCATTCTTCCTCATCCAGCAATAATCGGGTCAATTTCTGCTCCAGTTCATCTATATTCAGCACTTCCCTGATCTCCGGCTGGTGAACAACACGCATAAAAGCAAGAAATACCTGAATATCATAGTTCTTGATTTCTTCTATCATAAGCTCCACGGATGTATCCGCGTCAAATGCTCTGCGATATGGCCGGTCTGATGTCAATGCCGCAAATACATCGCAGACCCGCAGTATTCTCGCTCCGATTGGAATCTCTTCCCGGGTCAGATTCAATGGATAGCCAGTGCCATCACAATTTTCATGATGGAATTTTACCATATCCACTATTTTCTGTGAATAGCCTTTTTCCTGTAAAATCATCGCTCCCATCATAGAATGAACACGCACGTACCGCATTTCCTCTATGACAAGCGTTTCATCTTCATGTCCATGCACATACTGCGCCAGCTCCAGCTTTCCGATATCATGCAAAAAGCCGGCTACAGCGAGATCATGGCACTCATCTTCCGAAAATCCCATCTCCTGCCCCACCCGGAATGCAAGATTACTCACTGTACTCGCATGCACCAGCTCTTTTACCACGCTCGGCCGGATGATCGGGTATTCTTTTTTATACATTTGTGTATCCGCACGAATCGTTTCTTCCATACAGACCAGACCTCTTCCTCTCAATCATCTCGTCGATCCGTTCGATATAGCTTTTAATATCTTTTACGTTTTCTATCCGCTCAATCCGATTTTCCGGACGCACCAGCTTCGTCGCCGCGCCGGCTCCAAGAGCAAGTATCGTCTGGATTTCTTCCATGATCAGAATATTGTACAGTCCCTCGCAGCCTTCTCTGGCATAACCAACATTCTCGAAATTGCCTGCCATGTTTTTCTGTCTGTAAAGATAATAAGGAAAAAGCCCCATATCACGCGCGTAAACTGCCGTCATATCCATGATCGCACTGCTGTTTTCAAAGGTAAGCTCCTTATGCTCTTCTTTAAACAGTCGCAGCCTCGCCGCACGCTTAACAGCAAGAGAATGTACGGTAACACTATCCGGAGCCATCTCTGAAAGCACCTGCATCGTATGCTCCACCTCTGGAGCGCCCTCGCCGGGCAAGCCGACGATCAGATCCATATTGATATTATCAAACCCAAGCTCCCGTGCAAGAGCAAATGCTTCCATGGTCTGTTCTATTGTATGCTTTCTGCCGATAAAATCCAGTGTCTTCTGATTCATCGTCTGCGGATTGATCGAGATTCGGGAGACCCCGTGTGTTTTCAGCACAAGAAGCTTTTCCCGCGTGATACTGTCCGGACGCCCTGCCTCGACCGTAAACTCACGCACCCGGTTCATGTCAAAACAGTTTTGAAGCTGCGTAAGAAGCCGATCCATCTGCTCCGGCT
>JAJBVF010000544.1 GCA_020859965.1 Clostridiales bacterium | reverse complement strand
ATTATAATTCCCTCCTGTTAATATATATATGATCCCAGATTCAGAAACACATCTGGTGTAAAACTCTGTAAGGAACTGTTAAGCATGAACTCTGTTATTCGGTCTCGGTCTCGGATTCTGCCACTTCAGCCGTCTCCGTCTCTGTTTCAGCTTCCGTGTCAGCCTCAGATTCCACTTCCGTATCCGACTCCGCTTCCGTGTCGGCCTCAGACTCCGCTTCGGTCTCGGTCTCAGCTTCTTCTGCAGTCTCGGACTCGCCTTCTGTATCAGTCTCTTCCGCAGTCTCAGATTCTGCTTCCGTATCGCTCTCTGTGTCCGTCTCTTCCTCTTCCTCATACAGGCTCAGATTGAAATCAAAGGTAATGGTCGCAAGGACATCTTCATCTGTAGAAATATCGCTGTCCTCTTCCCACTCCGTGAACAGGTCAGAGACTGCTTCTTCCTTCCGCTCTTCTACGATGTTTTCTTTTTCTTCTTCTGTCGCCTCTTCATCAAACGCGCTGACCACACGCACCGCATAATAACCGCTTGACGCCTCGACCGGCTCCATGACCAGAGTGTCGTCTTCCAGTCCTTCCGTTGCGGTGATCAGTCCTTCTATTACAGACGTGCTGTCTGAACCGAATGTGATCTCGTTTGAAGTAAGGTCTTCGTCAATCTCTGCAGCAGCATCAGACATATCCATGCCATCCGCAACAAGCGCGATAATCTGTGCAGCTTTCTCGTAAGCTTCTTCCATCGCTGCGACAACTTCAGGGTCTTCGGTCTCTGTTTCAGTCTCTGTCTCTTCCTCAGACACTGCTTCGGAAACTTCCTCTGTATCGCTTTCATCTTCAGCTGCATCCTCGTCATCAGCCTCCGTCTCATCCACTGCAGTCTCAGTCTCGTCTTCAGCTGCATCGGTCTCTGTCTCATCCGACGAAGTTGTCTTCGCAACGGTATTTCCTGTCAGAAGAGCCGTCTCTGATTCTTCATCAACAGCTGTCTCTTCTGCTGTCTCCTCTTCTGCTGTCTCCTCTTCAGATTCCGCCTCGGCAGCATCCCCGTCTACAGTCTCACTCTCTTCTTCCACGCTCTCGCTTCCGGCTTCCTCTGTGTCTGTCTCGACTTCGGTCTCATCCTCGTCTTCCGTCTCCATGGCAACATACACATACTCAATCCGGCGCTGAGCCGCTTCCTCATCCGACACTTCCGTGTCCACATCCGCCGACATTTCTGTCTCCATCTTAGTCTCTATCGTGAGCAGCGTCAGATACTCCTCCACGATCTCCTGCGTCGCGGACATCGCAGTCAGGACTTCTTCGTCATTGTCTTCCATAAAGGTCGTCGCCGCCTCCTCGATCGCAGCTTCTTCCTCTTCCGTCAGAGACACATCATACTCGTCCATGTGCTGTCTCGCAAGAATCAGTTCCTCAAAGGTATCTATGCAGCCTTCAATCACCATATCGCCAATGGTATAACCATCGCTGTACTCATAAGAAAAAGAATTATCTCCAAAATAGGAGTCATAAATATACTGCGTCTGCGCCTGTGAATAGTGCACCGCAAATTTTACCAGGCCAGCAGATACGGCCTCATCATTCACGGTCATAATCGTCGCGTCCGCGTCAAAAGCCGCCGCTTCTTCTTTTTTTGAGCAACCCGAAAGCGATGTCATGACAAGGCTGGTGCTCAGCGCGACTAATGCCGCTTTTTTCATTCCCGTATTCATTTTAAAATGCTTCCTCCATTTCATGCATGAAATAATCCATTGGTCTATTATAATCGTTTTCTGTCCATATCGCAACAGAAAAATAGTTTTCAACAGGATTTTTCAGCGATTTTTCACTGTTTCATCCGATTCTGGAAAGCTTCGCAAATGCCGCAAACATCTTTTTGATCCCGGCACGGTCAAAATCAACCGTGACTTCATAGTCACGTCCGCCCTCAACGATCGCCATGACCGTTCCTTCGCCAAACTTGACATGCTTTACCCGGTCACCAACCGAATAGGTCAACGCATCTGCTTTTTTCACCTGAAACTGCTGCGGAACAAAAGCTTTACTTCGAAATGCATCCTTTGCCTGCCGATATGCATTACGATTCACATTTCTTGCCCTCTGGGTTTCCTCCTGCTCCTTTTTATCTTTTGTCAAAATTTCTGCAGTTTTTTTGTCTGTTTGAAAAAGCTCCTGCGGAATATCCTCAACAAATCGTGATACACGATTAAAATGAATCTCCCCACGCACCATGCGCTGCCGGGCCGCTGTCAGATATAATTCCCTCTGCGCCCTTGTAATCCCAACATAGCAGAGGCGCCGCTCTTCCTCGAGATCTGCCGGGTCTTCAGAAGAAATACTCATATAACCCGGGAACATGCCATCCTCCATGCCCGCAAGAAAAACGACCGGAAATTCCAGTCCCTTCGCGCTGTGAAGAGTCATCATCAGCACCTGATTACCGTTTTCTTCCACATCATCTATATCTGCCACCAGTGCAACTTCACCAAGGAAGCCATTCAGTGTAGGCT
>JAJBVF010000095.1 GCA_020859965.1 Clostridiales bacterium | reverse complement strand
CATCTCACGGACCGTATACAGCATACGGATGTCCCGGGGTCAGAAAAGGAACAGCCGCAGCCGGAATATCGCGTGGATTTTTCGCCGAACGGCATTGAATTGTCTCAGTTCCCATTCCCGGTCATGGGCAGGATTATGAAAAATCTTATGCTGGACGAGGGAGAGCAAATGCTGCAGAGCTCTGCTCCCTTCGGCGAGCCGGATCTGCGTCAGTCCATCTGTGATTATCTCTTCCGGTCGAGGAACGTGGCATGCAGTCCGGAACAGATCATCATCGGTGCGGGCAACGAATATCTGCTGATCGCACTCTGTCAGATGCTGGGAGCCGATCATGCGGTCGCCATGGAATCTCCGACTTATCTGCGCGCCTTCCGGACCTTTCGGAATATCGGCTATGCGGTACGGCCGATTGATATGGATCGGAACGGCATGCGTGTAGATATGCTTGAGGATGCTTTTGCGGATATCGTCTATGTGATGCCTTCGCATCAGTTCCCTATGGGCACGGTCATGCCGATGAAGCGCCGGCTGGAGCTTTTGCAGTGGGCAGCACGGGGAGAAGACCGTTATATTATTGAAGATGATTATGACAGTGAATTTCGCTACAGAGGGAAGCCGATCCCGGCTCTGCAGGGGCTGGACCGTTCCGGCAGGGTTGTGTATCTCGGCACCTTCTCACGAAGCATCGCGCCGTCGACCCGTGTCAGCTATCTGGTGCTGCCGCGGCAGCTTCTGGAAAAATATCGCGAACACTGCGGTTTTTATGCCTGCACAGTGCCGGTGATCATGCAGAAATCAATTTATCATTTTATTCAGGAAGGGTATTTTGAGAGAAATCTGAACCGGATGCGCGGCGTTTACAAGGCAAAGCACGATTTTATTCTGGGCGAGCTGCGGAAATGCCGCTGGATCCGAAAAATTCTCGGGGAGAATTCCGGTCTGCATCTTCTGGCGGAGATAGACACGGATCTCACGGAGGAAGAACTGATTCGGCGATGTAAGGAAATGGGTATCAGGGTATATGGATTGTCAGAGTATTTCCTGAATGGTTCGTCCGGACTGCAGCATCCAGTGCTGCTGTTCGGGTACGGCGGACTGACGGAAGACGAGATGATGGACGGACTGCAGTGTATTGCATCTATTGTATAAAAAAAAGCGGACAGAGATAAAATACTTGTAACTGTTCAGCGCCGCGATGGGACTTTTCCTTGTGTGATTTACGTTATCATACATACTTCTCAGCAAGTGCGAAGTACTATCCTGAATATTTACAAATTCTTCTGTCCGCTATTCATATTTACATGTTTTTTATCTGGTTTCCAGCAGGTCTTTGAAATAAGTGTCCAGTTCTTCTTTCGAATCGAAGGTTGCCATATAGATTTTATTTCCCATGGCATCGGAGAGCGCGTCCGGGAGACGGCTGTCCATCTTGATCTGCTTTCCATACTTTTCGATAATCTCATCATGTGAGAGCACATAATCCTTGTAATCGCGCAGCCCCGCAAAACCGCAGTAGTGGTGTGCGCCGACGGTCTCGTCTGTCCTGTCAAAGGCAACCATATCCGCCCAGATTTTGTATACATTTGTCTCCCTAGCATGGTTGATCATATCCGGGGTGAAGCCGCCGCAGGGCCGCATATTGACCTCCAGCGCCATAACAGTTCCCTTTTTGCCGATTCCCTCGTGGTCGGACAGGAGGCGGAAAAATTCAAAATGGACAAAACGGCTCTTCACGCCGAAGCTCCTGGCTGTGTCACGCCCTGCTTTCCTGACATCTTCTGCCAGATCCTTTTCAATATAAAACATGCAGTCTACGCCATCGTTGACGCTGTCCATGATGGAGACGGGTGTGCAGTTGCCGGCCTCAAAGATCGGATGCCCGTGCGAGTCAAAGATGGCGTCGTAGGAATTGATCTCGGCGTTGATAAATTCCTCCATGATGTAGATCTCATCCGGATCCTTTTCCGCAAAGAATGCTTCCAGATCTGCATCGCTGTCCAGCTTATATGTATGGGAGGCACCCATGCCGTTGTCCGGCTTTACGATGACCGGATATCCGACTTTGGCGATGAAATCCCGGCATTTCCGGATCGTATCCACGAGGTGGTAGCGTGCGACCGGAATGTCTGCTTTCTCGTAATATTTTTTCATTTTGGATTTGTACTTGATGCGCGGAAGATCCCGCTCCTGGAAACCGGTCCGGATGTTGAAGTCGGTGCGCAGCTTCGCGTCCTGCTCCAGCCAGTATTCGTTATTGGATTCGATAAAATCGATCCGGCCGTGCTTGAAGGTGAGGAACGCGACTGCCCGGTAGACCTCGTCATAGCTCTCCAGGCTGCCCACCTTATAGTATTCGTTCAGGCTCTCCTTCAGCTCCGGCAGGAGCTAGTCATAGTGCTGATCGCCGATGCCAAGTACATTGACGCCGTCGTTTTTCAGTTCCCGGCAGAACTGCCAGTAGTATGTCGGGAAATTCGGGGAAATAAAAATTTCGATTTTCATAGCTTCTCT
>JAJBVF010000239.1 GCA_020859965.1 Clostridiales bacterium | reverse complement strand
AAGTAATATTTTTTTTTGCAAGAAATAAAAAAAGTAATCTCTTTGTTGATAACGTTGCGAAAAGTAATGAAAATAAATCATAAGTTATGAATTACAACAATGAACACGATCATAGCCCACCCGAAACCGAAGACGCAGGAATGGCTCAAGAAGGCCACCGGCCTGAAAGCGTCCGCCCTCGTAGAAGTACTCCTCGAACAGGAAGAGGAGAAGGTTCTCACCAAATCCGAAAAGGAAGGGAAGCCTATATGATCTACTCTTCTGTCAGCAATCGGGAAACGGCTTTTTTAAGCCCTTCCGGAGTAAGTTTTTGAGGACCAATAACCCAAAAGAATAGGAGAGACGGATAATTTCGGAGCGGCTCATTTCAAATTGGTCGGCGACTTCGCCGATCTCTTCAATTGGTTTTTTGTAAATCGAATCTGGAGCGAGATCGTCGCGGTGTTCTCTTTGTCGCTATGACACGATCATAAATTACTCGAATGCTCCTCTTACTGATAGACGAGCCATGCTGGTCATGCATCGTTGCTTTGACAGGGTTAGTCGATGAAGACGCCACCTCCGAGCGATTCCATCCACAATCCAGAATGCAATGTTTCAGGGATTAGTATAGGAGGGAGTCTTCCGAATGTGTAAAAGGTAAAGGGATACCGTGAGGAGCCTTCTTTTTAATCACCTTGAATGGAGAGACACTCTTTTTATCAAAGATAGAAAAGACCAGTCAAGGCATGAAGAAGATCTTCCGAAGTCAACCCTGTCGTTGCTCCCGATCCTCGTCGCTTACGTAAATGATCAAAGATACCCTGCCAGTCGGGAGAGGTGGCTTGATATTCTCTCAGGAACTCTCGAACATCGTCCTGAATTGCTTCCGGAAGATGCAATGCATCCGTTTCCTGGACGACATCAAAAAGCATGAAGAAGACATCGTTGCGATGCTTTCTGATGTTGTTCCGACTACTGTCGGAACCGTGTGCTTCTCCCTGTTGCCACTGGTGAAACAGGTTCAGACAAGCTTTTATCTTCAGGATCATGAGAACGGGAATGGTCGGACGAGGAATGCCTTTGTCCCGGCTGATGTGCTCTCTGAAGAAATGGTAGTATGTATCATCCAGAACGATGCAGGAGAGCCCCGTATACTGATCCTGTGCTTTTACTGGTACAATCCGTTGCCCGGGAACCAGATGTAGCGCATCTCCCTTGCGGCTGAGAAGCTCCAACTGAGCAGGGGCTCCCGTATCTTCCGGCTCGGAAAAACGATACAGGATTTTACGGGAAACTCCATCTTGTTCGAGGTCAATCCGTTCACGTATTTTGTATCCTGACCGATTGATATAGTCGTGGAACGTTTCCGTAAACTGGATATCCATGTATTCAAGAATCAGGACAATGTCCAAATCCTCCGTCCCTCGAAAGGAAGGAATATGATCGGAGTACCATGCTGTACATGCCGCGCCTCCGATGAGCGCATAGGCATTACTGTACTCGGCGAAGTAGTGGCAGAAATGTTCTATTTTTCGAAGCATGAGAGGGGCAGTTTATTGAGTTCCTGAATGACGCGATCGTCCGATGAATCCCGAAGGGAAAGGTAAAGCGAAAGAGGATCCACCCACTTGCCACCCGGCTGCATGAGTATTTCCGGTGGATACATCCATTGCTGGATGATGGCCTGAGCCTCCTCGTGTTCGGATTCCGGATGATCTCCGGGAAGAAAGAGTTCCCGAATCGACTGTTTGCCCACAGCATATGTAGGGATGTTTCCGTCAACAAGGAGAGTCTGCCTGCTCAACGCCGACTCTCCCGCCAAAGGCAATCGTCTCTGAAATGGAAGCAAACGAACGTGAAGTTGTTTTTGAACAGGGCTTCTCAGCAAGGGAAGCACCTTTTCCCACAAGACATTACCAGGAAGATTCATATTGAAGCGCCCCCTGGTGGTTACCCCGTCGTAATGACACAGACCATGGGTGACGAGTTCATTTTTGGCATTACTGAGCGACATGGCCGAATAAGGTAATCTGGAACCTATTTGTCGCAGATTCTGGTCGTGAATATCATGGAAAAGAATATGACGTAGCACAAGGACTTGAGCCACGGGAGAGAGAAATTCACGAGGTTCCTTTTCAATTTTTTTATGCTGTTCCCATGTCTTCAAGTGAATGTAAAACTGCGGCATATACGCGTACCCGTCCATGGTCATGAACGGGACATTAGCCTTGATCATACGGCTACGCTGGTAAGACGGGGTCCGGGTCAGGAAAAAAACAACAGGAAGCTTGAAAAGAGTTTCCAACTGTTGAAGGTTCTGCCTGTAAAGATTGGGAGTTGCAACATCCATGTCCATAGCGGCCAAAAACCTGTTACCCCGGCAAGAAGCGTAGGCATATTGGAAACGCTTGATGAGGGACAAAGGCAGCTTTGCTCCATCAACAAGTTCTATCTGAAGGGACTCATGGAACAGCCTGATCCAGATTTTTTGCCAAGGTTCCCACATACTCATAACAGTATTATACACACG
>JAJBVF010000476.1 GCA_020859965.1 Clostridiales bacterium | reverse complement strand
TATATGCTGTTGCATTTCCTGAATGATAAAGAGCCATTTGCGTTTTTAAAGAATGAGATCGCGAAGGCAGGAGATTGATCATGATCATAGAAACTAATTCAGAACAGGAGACGATGGAAGCTGGCAGACGGCTTGGCCGGGAAGCGATTTCGGGTCAGGTATTTGCGCTTGAAGGCGATCTGGGCACAGGAAAAACAGTGTTTACGAAAGGATTTGCGGAAGGACTTGGCATTCTGGAGCCGGTCAGCAGCCCGACGTTTACGATCGTTCAGGTTTACGAGGAAGGGCGGCTTCCGCTTTATCATTTTGATGTTTACCGGATCGGTGATATCGAAGAGATGGACGAGATCGGATATGAGGACTATTTTTATGGCGAGGGAATCTGCCTGGTTGAGTGGGCAGATCTGATTGCAGAACTGTTGCCGCAGCAGACGATCCATATCCGGATAGAGAAAGATCTGGAACAAGGGTTTGATTACCGGAAGATTACGATTGCAGAGAAAGAGTGACAGGGAATGAAAATATTAGCTTTAGACAGTTCTGGGTTGGTAGCGTCTGTAGCAGTTGTTGAGGACGAGACGCTTCTGGCTGAGTATACGGTAAATTATAAAAAAACACATTCACAGACACTTCTTCCGATGTTGGACGAGGTGGCAAAAATGATTGAGCTGGATCTGCAGTCGATCGATGCGATCGCGGTGGCTGGCGGTCCTGGATCTTTTACCGGCCTGCGTATTGGGTCTGCGACAGCAAAGGGACTGGGGCTGGCGCTTGATAAGCCCCTGATTTCTGTCCCGACGGTGGATGCCATTGCTTACAATTTATATGGGTGTGAGGCAAATATCTGCCCGATGATGGACGCGCGCAGGGAGCAGGTTTATACGGGAATTTACAGCTTTTCTCATGGGACAACGTTTATTACAAAGTGTCCGCAGAAGCCGGCTGCTGTCGAAGAGATCATTCAGGAACTCAATTTGCTTGGCAAAGAAGCGGTATTTTTGGGCGACGGAGTTCCGGTGTATCAGGAACTGATCCAAAAGATCATACAGGTGCCTTACTGGTTTGCACCGGCCAATCTGAACCGGCAGCGGGCTTCGTCTGTGGCGGTGCTTGCCATGCGTTATTTTAAAGAAGGAAAAACAGAGACTGCTGCCGAACATAAGCCGGATTACCTTCGCCTTTCACAGGCGGAGCGTGAGCGCGCGGAGCAGCTGAAAAAGGTGCGGTAAGCAGGATGCTGAACGGAATGCCTCTTCGAAATGATTACGAAAACAGGGAACAGGTAGTGATGGAAGACAGGGTCAGGAGTCATGGTGCGGCAGAAAGCAGGGACAGATCAGCAGATCTGAGTATTCAGGAGGATAGGAAGCAGAATCCGACATTATGGATCGACGAAATGCACGTATCGGATCTTGCGGCCGTAGCTGAGATTGAGCGCTGCTCATTTACGCAGCCATGGAGTGAAAATGGTTTCCGTTCTGCATTGGAAAATGAATATGCGCTTTATCTTACGGTACGGCAAAATGAAGACTCAGATATTATCGGATATTGTGGCCTTTTGCAGAGTTTTGATGAAGCGGATATTATGAATGTGGCTGTGCGCGCAGACATGCGCGGCAGGGGAATCGGGTTTGCGATGCTTGAGAGGCTTATGGAACTGGGGCGGAAGCGTGGAATCGAGCGCTTTACTCTGGAGGTGCGGAAAAGCAACCGTGCTGCTTTGTGCCTTTACGAAAAACTTGGCTTTTGTTCCGCGGGTGTCCGGAAAAACTTCTATATAAAACCAGTCGAGGATGCGGTGATCATGTGGACGCAGAAACCGGAGGCTTGATTTTTTTACAAGTATATGGTATCTGATGTCTATAAAGTCCGGATTTTTCTGACAGAATCAGCCGCAATTCACAGTGCTTTCCAGTATGCAGAACAAATGGAATGCGGTATACTGTCCGCAGACCAATTGCCAAAGGAGGATTCTGTATGAAGGAGCAGAAGATACTGCGATGCAACGGCTGTGGAAGAATGATCAGAAAAGAGAAGGAACTGTATCAGGAAGATGTGTTTTTTGCGGAGCAGGATTGGGGGTATTTCTCTGAAAAAGACGGAGAACATCATTCCTTTTGCCTCTGCGAAAATTGTTATGATAAAATAATCCGGACATTTGCCATACCGGTGAAGATTGAGGAACGGTAGACGGTATCGCTTGATTTGTGCGTGACGCGCGAAATATGCATGAAACCGCCAGAGTTAGTATGTGATGCGCAGAAGAGCGTGCGTCAGACGGTCAGGATCTGTGCGTGATTGCAGAAGAGCGTGCATCCGATTGCCAGGATTAGCGTATGATGTGCAGAGTTGCTCATCGGATCGCCAGGATCAGCGTACGATGTGCAGAGTTGCGCATTAGATTGTCAGGAACAATGAAGTGGTGAGCCGAAGTTCATTGCAGGCAGTTCCCCTGGAAAATGCGGGAATAATAGGCGGGAATTAATACCCGGAAAGCGGGTATGCGGGAGGAT
>JAJBVF010000455.1 GCA_020859965.1 Clostridiales bacterium | reverse complement strand
AAGGAAAAGTATTATCTCGCTAAAAACTCCCACTCGTCGGTCCGCGGGGCCGGCTGGGCCGATGATATCGGGTTTGTCGGTGTGCACCAAGCGAGCGCGTCCGGACTGGACATCAACATCATGGTGTTTGACACCGAGGTCTACTCCAATACGGGCGGGCAGTCTTCCAAGGCGACGCCGCTCGGCGCAGTGGCACAGTTCGCCGCAGCCGGTAAGTCGACGAAGCAGAAAGATCTCGCATCTATCGCGATGAGCTATGGCTATGTCTATGTTGCGCAGGTTTCCATGGGCGCAGATATGAACCAGTGTGTGAAGGCGATGGTGGAGGCCGAGGCTTATCCGGGACCTTCCCTGATCATTGCGTATGCTCCCTGCATCAATCACGGCATTAAGGCCGGGATGAGCAAAGCGATGACAGAAGAGAAGAAGGCTGTTGAGGTTGGCTACTGGAATAACTTCCGCTACAATCCTGCGCTTGCGGAGGAAGGAAAGGATGCCTTCATCTTAGACAGCAAGGCTCCGAGCGGAGACTACAAGGCCTTCCTCGAGGGTGAGGTACGCTACAGTTCTCTGGAGCGCCTCGATGCTGACAGAGCGGCAAAGATGTTCAGCGCAAACGAGCAGAACGCGAAAGACCATTACGCATACTTGCAGAAACTGGTCAAGCTGTACGGTGCGGACGAGAAGTAGATCGGACGCCAAAGAAAACAAATGATTTAAAAGTTTTCATATGGAAAGAAGAATCCTCTTTTGGATTCTTCTTTCTATGCTTTACAAGACCATATAAAATCGGTACAATAAAGGGCGTGAAGTAGGGGACGAGAGGTGCGAGATGAGTAAACCGGTAGTGGCGATCGTAGGTCGTCCGAATGTAGGAAAATCCACACTTTTTAACGCCTTGGCAGGTCAGCGCATTTCCATTGTACAGGACACACCGGGTGTAACCCGGGATCGGATCTATGCGGATGTCGACTGGCTCGGATATACGTTTACGATCATAGATACCGGAGGGATCGAACCGGACTCCAAGGATCTCATCCTGTCACAGATGAGGGAACAGGCCGAGATCGCAATCGCTGCGGCAGATGTCATCCTGTTTATGGTGGATGTGCGCGAGGGATTGGTTGATACAGATACGGGAGTGGCAGATATGCTGCGCCGCTCCGGAAAGCCTGTGATCCTCGTGGTAAACAAGGTGGACAGCGCGAAAAAGTTTGAGGCTGATGTCCTGGAGTTCTATAATCTGGGCATGGGAGATCCCGTTCCGATCTCCTCGGCCTCGAGACTGGGCATCGGAGACATGCTCGACGAGGTGGTAGCGAGGTTTCCGGACAGCGTCGCGGACAGTGATCAGGACGAACGGCCGCAGGTGGCCGTTGTCGGAAAACCCAATGTGGGCAAGTCCTCTATTGTAAACCGGCTTGCCGGAGAGGAGCGGGTCATCGTCTCGGATATCCCCGGGACCACTCGGGATGCTATTGACACCGTGATCTCCTATCAGGACAGAGAATATATTTTTATCGACACGGCGGGCCTCAGAAGAAAGAGCAAGATCAAAGAGGAGATCGAGCGCTACAGTATCATCCGCGCCGTCACGGCCATCGAGCGTGCGGACGCGGTCATCCTCGTCATTGATGCCACCCAGGGTGTGACGGAGCAGGACGCGAAGATCGCCGGCATCGCCCATGAGAGAGGGAAGGGTATCATCATTGCCGTCAACAAATGGGACGCCGTCGAAAAGGATGACAAGACCATTTACAAGTTTACGGACAAGATACGCCAGGTGCTGAGCTTTATGACCTATGCGGAGATCGTGTTTATCTCGGCCAAGACCGGGCAGCGGCTCACCAAGCTGTTTGATCTGATCGATATGGTCATCGCCAACAATGCGATGCGGATCGGCACAGGTGTGTTAAACGAGATCATCTCGGAGGCGACTGCGATGCATCAGCCGCCGTCGGATAAGGGAAAGCGCCTGCGGATCTACTATGCAACGCAGGCCGGCGTCAAGCCGCCTACGTTTGTCTTTTTTGTCAATGACAAGAAACTGATGCATTTTTCTTATTTGCGCTATCTGGAAAATCAGATCCGCGAGACCTTTGAGTTTCGCGGTACTTCGCTCAAGTTTATCATCCGTGAGCGCAAGGGAGAGTAAAAAGTGATTTTAAGTCGGATCATCAGTATAATCTTAGGATATGTGTGCGGGCTGTTTCCCACGGGGAGTCTGATCGGGAGGGCGCATGAGACAGACCTTACCCAGGAGGGGAGCGGCAACACCGGGATGACAAACTCGATCCGGGTTCTCGGTTGGAGGGCGGGAATCCTTGTGTTCGTGGGAGATTTTATCAAGACGACGATCCCCATCGTGGTCATCTGGCTTATCTACCGCCATATCTATCCGGACATGGTGAAGCTTTTGATGCTTTACGCCGGCGTTGGTGCCATTCTGGGACACAACTTTCCGCTTTATGCGAAGTTTAAGGGAGGAAAGGGAATTGTCTGCAGCATTGCGACCATCA
>JAJBVF010000492.1 GCA_020859965.1 Clostridiales bacterium | reverse complement strand
CGCCGATATGTCCGCCTTTTCCGGCTACGATCATGTTGATGACATCTTTTCTCAGCTCATATGCTTTCACTTTCAGATTTTCCATGGTCTCACACTCCTCTTAAATATTCTCTTTTACGAACATTACTGCTATGAACCTCTGTCTTCACCCAGCATTCATCAATTGTTTTATCCATCCTCTTCTGACCCCATTCTAAGCAATAGAGTACTTTATTTCTATACATAATAAAGTCAAAATTACTTTATTATTTACTTAATTCTTGTTTTTATTAGAAATGTCAGCTATACTGTCAGAAATGACGCAGACTGCGAAGCTAAAAACAGTTTCCATTTGTTCAAACAAACAGGAGGAATCTTATGGGTGTTACCGCAAAAGAACTGGCCCGCCGCTTAAACCTGTCCGAAACAGCCATTTCCATGGCCCTCAATAACAAAGCGGGCGTTAGCAGGGAAACAAAGGAGCGTGTGATCAAAGAAGCTGAAAATCTGGGCTATGATTTTTCCAGACTTTCCATGAAAAAGAATCACGCAGGAGTGATTTACTGTATTATCTGGCGGGCACACAATGCCATTTTGAACTATACCCCGATTTTTTCGGAGCTGACAGACGGGATTACAGAAGAATGCCGGAAACACGAATACCGGCTTCGAACTATACAGATCTATGAAAAAACAGACGATTTTCAACGGACAATGGAAGACCTGCGTCTCTCCGACTGCGCCGGAATCATTTTACTTGGAACAGAAATCACTGCCGAAATCTGCCGGGAATTTCTCAGCTTATCGGTCCCTGTTGTGCTTCTTGATACCTATTTTGAAGCCCTGGAATGCAGCAGTGTCCTGATCAACAATACACAGGGCGCTTATCTTGCCACCGACTATCTGATCGACCGCACACAAAGCCAGCCCGGATACCTGAAGTCTTCTTACCGGATTGAAAATTTTGAGGAGCGAAGCACCGGCTTTATCAAAGCCGTCCATGAGCATGGAATGTCCACAGCGAAAAGTATCCGGCATGAACTGGCGCCTTCAATTGACGGGGCATTTTCTGATATGCTGGAAATCATCGATCGGAGCGATTATATTGCAAGATGTTATTTTGCGGACAATGATCTGATTGCAATTGGAGCAATCCGCGCCTTTAAACTGCGCGGATATAAAATACCCGACGACGTAGCCATCATCGGGTTTGATAATATTTCGGAAGGTAAGATTGTTGAGCCATCACTTACCACCATCGACATTCCGCGCAAATTCATGGGCCAGACGGCAGTAAAACAGCTTCTGGAACAGATTGCGAATCCGGTTTCCCACACAGTAAAGATCGAAGTAGCCACTCGTCTCATTAAACGTTTTTCTGCCTGATCCGACTGATCCGTCATTCACAGATTTAAGACACCGGACTCATTCAGGAAAAGCAGCTTTTCAGCAGCTTTTCAGCTGCTTTTCCGCAAATTTTTTACGCTTTCACGCTCTATAAATTCTGTACAAACCTGAATCTTCAAATGCGTTGTCTCACCATTCATCAGCATCAGCAAACGCTGTACTGCCACCCGACCCATGTTCTGTTGAGACACGCGTAGAGTTGTGAGGCCCGGTGATGAGATGGCAGAAAATGTAAGGTCGTCAAATCCAATGATTGATACCTCATCCGGAATCCGGATACCTGCTTCCGTGAACGCCTTCATTGCGCCGAGCGCTACCATGTCATTATCCGCAAAAAAAGCGGTCGGCAGCTGAGGCTTCTTTCCCAGATATTTCTTCATATCTTTGTAAGATCCATCCATCGTCGGCAACAGAGTAACCGTGTACTTTTTGTCTACCGGCAAACCGGCTCTGTTCAACGCCATCTGATACCCCATTGCGCGGGAACGGAAAGCATTGATCCGAAAGCTCCCCATCAGATAGCCGATCTCCTTATGTCCTTTCCCGATCAGGTACTGAGTCGCTATTCTGGCAGAGTCTGAGTTGTTGATCAGCACAGCGTCGAAACCCATATCCGTACACCAGTTATCCAGCAAAAGGAATGGGCAAACTGCACCGCGAAAAATATCCAGATCTTCCTCCATCAATTCTGTCCCCAGTAAAATCACGGCAGCAGATTTATCATTAATCAGCCAACGTACCTGTTCATCATAATTGGGATCCCGGGCGTCAAGCGTGCTCACCACCATCTCAAGTCCATGTTTCCGGCACTCGTCCATAGCCCCTTCAATCATCAACGTAAAAAAGGGCGTACCGTCCACAATCAGTCCATTCTTTTTATACTTTACAAATTTTACTTTCGTAATGCGGTTTTCTTCCAGATAGCCCAGTTCCCGGGCTGCACGGAAAATCTGCTCCGAGGTATTCCGGTTGACTCCTTTTTTATAGTTCAGGGCATTCGATACGGTCGCCGGTGAAAAACCAGTATACTCGCTGATTTGCTTAATACTCACTTTCATCTTCTATATCCTCCACCCTGCATTTTATCTTGTACTATAATTTTTGTCAATTTAGAATCATTTCCGAACCGTCAGA
>JAJBVF010000037.1 GCA_020859965.1 Clostridiales bacterium | reverse complement strand
AAGGGTGATCTGAATCGCACTCCAAAGGGACGTGTGGTCACTGAATTTGCCAGGGCTCATATGCGGGGAGAAGACAGGGACAGCTGACTTTGGATTGCGGATAGGAATCCTGTGAAAAAGAAAGTATTGTAATTTTGGAGAATATCAATATAATAATAGCTGTATCTGCATTTCGCTGTTCCTTTACAGCGATGACAGTAATGCGGCCATGGATGTCTGCAGAGTGCAGATACGATCAGTTTTTGCCCGTAGAGCAGGGAATTGCCGGAGAAATTTATCTGTGCTGAATGCATAAGTGATTGACCGGCAGAGCCTGAGTGGGGAGAAGGGGAGTACGCTATATGTCGTCCAAGAATAAAACGCAGGTGATTATCGCCGGCAAAATTTATACATTAAGCGGTTACGAGAGCGAAGAATATCTTCAGCGTGTGGCTGCATATTTAAATGGTAAGATTTCGGAATTCCGGAATGTGGATGGCTATCAGAGGCTGTCTCCGGATATGAAGTCGATCTTGCTGAATCTGAATACAGCAGATGATTATTTCAAAATGAAAAATAAAGTAGAAGAGCTGGAACAGAGTCTTTCCGAAAAGGACAGAGATATTTATGAACTGAGACATGAGGTGATCACAGCCCAGATTCGGCTGGAAAATGCTGAGAAGCAGATACAGATTCTGGAAGACCGGAATGCTGAGCTTCAAAAAGAAAACATTCAATTTGAAACTCGTTTGAAGAATAATGGATGACAATGACGGCTGCAATTTATTTCTATTTGATTGCAGCTGTTCTTGTTTGCACAGAATTGACAAATCGTCTGAACTATCATGATATAAAATATACGAACAGGAGAAAATATGACAGAATTGCTTGCGCCGGCAGGCTCTCTGGATGCCCTGTATGCGGCGGTAAATGCGGGGGCTGACGCGGTTTATGTTGGCGGCCGTATGTTTGGAGCAAGGGCTTATGCTGATAATCCGGATGAGACGGAATTGATAAAAGGAATTGAATATTGCCATCTTCGTGGGAAGAAGGTATATCTTACTGTGAATACACTCCTGAAGGAACGGGAGCTTTTTGATGAACTGATCTCGTTTCTTATGCCGCTTTACCGTCATGGACTGGATGCGGTAATCGTACAGGATCTGGGTGTTCTTTCATTGATAAAGACATATTTTCCGGATCTGGAATTGCACGCAAGTACGCAGATGAGTGTCACGACTCCGGAAGGAGCGGCTTTTCTGGCGGGACATGGGGTTTGCCGTGTCGTCCCTGCCAGAGAACTCAGCCTGACGGAGATACAGGCGATCGTTCGTTCAGGTATGGAGGTTGAGACGTTTATCCATGGATCTATGTGTTATTCTTATTCCGGACGTTGTCTCTTAAGCAGCATGCTTGGCGGGCGAAGCGGCAACAGGGGACGTTGCGCCCAGCCCTGCCGTCTTCCTTACGCTGCAGAGACTGTATCGGATCAGCAGAATGAAAAAATGCAGCATTTACATAAGATATCCTCTGCAAAAGAATGTATCCTTAGTATGAAAGATCTGTGTACTCTGGATCTGCTTCCGGACCTGATGGATGCGGGTATTGCCTCTTTTAAGATTGAGGGGCGGATGAAACGTCCGGAATATACCGCGGGAGTTACATCTGTTTATCGTGAATATATGGATCGTTATGCTGCGCTTGGACAGAAAGATTATCAGGTACAGGAAAAAGACAGAAAGAGTTTGTTGGATCTTTTTGATCGAGGCGGATTTTCACAGGGGTATTATCATATGCTAAATGGTCCTGCGATGATCGCGAAAAAGCGTCCGAAAGAAGAGAGCCTTCAGGCCGCGCAAAGCCGGAATGAAAGAAATCAGCGATTTTTAAAAGAAAATTCAAAGGTAAAAATTAATGGGGATTTAAGGATTTACCGGGATTCTCCTGTTATACTTGAATTATGGCTGGCTGGCAGCAGACGCGAAGATAAATACTGGATAGAGGTTTCCGGAGAGATTCCTTTATCTGCGCGTACGATGGCTGCATCCAAAGAAGAGGTAGCACGCCAGATGAGGAAAACTGGCGGTACCGCATTTGAATTTGAACAGCTGAATATCACTCTCGAAGATGGCCTGTTTCTGCCTGTGCGAATGTTAAACGAGCTTCGCCGCGAAGGAATCCGGAAGCTGCAGGAGAAAATTTTGTTTGAGAGAGGAGCAAGACAGACAGAAGCTTCAGAAGAGTCTCCCTGTTCTGAAGAAGGGGAATGTTCTGACGTTTCGGAAAATTCCGGGATGGAAGAGATCTCTGAAATCGGGCATATTTCTGAAATTTCTGATGCATCTCCCCGGTTTACGGTTCTTGTGACACTGGCATCTCAGCTGAATGCAGTTTTGCACTGGTTGGATACCAGGACAGAGATGGGACAATTGATTGATGCGGTTTATCTGGATTCAGCTCTTCTTGGTGATGCCGGAGAGATGAATGAGAATTGCAGTCTTTTGATGAAGAAGGCTGCGAAGATAAAAGACAGAGGTATTC
>JAJBVF010000086.1 GCA_020859965.1 Clostridiales bacterium | reverse complement strand
ATTTCAAACAATACTAAGCATTGTTTTGTACATATCTCGCTAAGCTCGGAACACTAATCAGCCTGTCTTTTCGCCCTCTGCCGCTTGTCTTTTTGACATATACAGGCTCCAGCTCCCCGGACTGCAACAGCTTTTTAATTTTGTACTCACTGACATTTAACAACTCTTTGCATTCTTCTACATTAAGAGCATCTTTCATAGTGCTTATCCCTCACTTTCCTTAGCATCCTTATCTGTACACAGACAAAGACACTGTAACCATCTTTTATATTGATCTTGCTCAGCTTTTATATTTCTCTGAATCGCCTCATACATTTGATCCGGTTTTTGCTTTTCTTCATTTCCATTCATGACAAGCCCTCTTATAAGTAGGGGAGTGGTATTTTCCACTCCCCGCCTTTACGCTACATTCATCATTACCTTTTTCAGCCGCCTTACCATTTCTTCCGTGATCTCATCCACATCCATATCACTTGCAAAAGTGCTGTTGTAGAACTTGATCTCTACCGGAGTCTCTGACTGTTTCGCCTCTTGCTTTGTGAGAATCTTTTCGCCCTCATGCGCAAGTATCGGAGTGTTATCCCATCTGATCTCACTCGTACCCATTGCCCTACTCTGCATCCTCACGCCCCTCAAACTGTTAGAGTCATAAGCGTTTGCCTCTCTCTTTGTAAGGAGTTTCTCACCCTCATGAGCAAGAATCGGGTAATTGTCGTAAGGTACACGGTCTACACCCATAGCCCTACTTGCACCGCCTGAGGCGCTTACACTCGCCGCCGCACTCGCCGCGCTTGCCGCTGAACTTGCTATTGAGCTTGCGGAGCTTGCCACACTGGAAGCCGCGCTACTCATAGCGCTTGTTATCGTACTCATAGCGGAAGTGAATGCACTTGCAAGGGTAGTAAGTGTACTGCTTATCAGTGAACTGTAAGAGGAAATAGTGCTGTAAGCCTCAGAAAAGCCCGTAGAGGCACTTTCCCACCCGGAGCTTACAGTTTGTACAATGCTCTCAAAATTGCTCGTAAATGAGGTGCTGAGTGTATCAAGCTCTGTCTGCATTTCTCCGGATACTGTTGTAAGCCCCGTACCCATCGAATCATAGATCCCAGATACCGCCTCCCATGTATCACTAACGGTTGTCTGAATGTTCTCAAACGTATCTGAGAATGCTGTATCAAGTGCGCTGAGTGCTTCCAGCAAAACATCATTCGCAGAAGTGATCCCCTCTGTTCCTGAGCTATAGGCTGTAGCAAGTGTACTCCATGCACTTTCCACCTCAGGAGCCATATCACCCATTTGACTGAGTGCATCATTATAGGCTTGTACGCTCTCATCCGTAGCCGTTGCCGACTCACTCACCTCATCGGAGCCGCCCCCGAAAAAGCTTGTGATATTATTCCAAGTATTGCCTAAGAAATCACCCACGCTACTAAGCGCATCTGTAACAGTTTTACCAACATCATCAAGCACATCTGATACAGTTGTAAGAGCATCATTTAACAGCTCACCACCATCATCAAACGCTCCTGATATATCAGTCCACAAAGAGGAAACATCTTCCGGAATACCTCCAAGAGCTTCCGTAAATGACCCGGCTATATCTCCGATCGTTGTTCCGATATTGTCTATAGCCGTTCCAAGCCCTGTATCAGCCGTATCAAATGCTCCGGTTACCAGATCCCACGCACTTCCAGCCAACTCTCCCAAACCATCAAGACCGCCTGAGAAAGTTTCTGAAATACCGCCTACCACCGTTCCGATAGTATCAACCGCTGTAGAGATTAGATCGTCCGCGCTGGAAAACGCTGTTGTTACCGCATCCCAAGCAGTACCAGCCAATTCTCCCAGACCGTCAAGCCCTGTTCCGAAAAATTCAGATATGCCGCCTACTACTGTACTGATACCATCAACCGCCGTAGATATTAGATCGTTTGCCCCGGAAAATGCCGTTGTTACCGCATCCCATACATCTGTTGCTATTGTAGAGATACCAGAAAATACAGTACCAAACGAATCCGAAATAGTGCTTATTGCTGTGCTGACAGTATCGCCCGAACTTGAAACATCTTCCGACCCTGTACTAAAGAATCCGGTTACTGCATCCCAGACCTCTGACACAACCGTAGCGATAGGAGAAAACACCGTACTAAATGCAGTTGATAATGTATCTATTACACTACTTACTGTAGTAACGACCTCAGAGATTATATCTCTTGCCGTTGTAAATGCTGTCTGAATCCCCGTCCAGATCTCCGGAAGATAAGGAGACAAGAAATCCATCACCGTAGTAAAAGCCGTCTGCAAGTTGGTTAATACCTCAGAAATTATCTGTATTGCCCCCTGTATCAGATCGCCCGCCGTACTGAATGCTGTTGTAATAATATCCCATACCGTAGGAAGATAAGGAGACAGAGCATCAAACACAGTTACAGCACCATCCCAAAGCGTTTGTAATACACTCCCGATAATGCTCACAACCTGACCGATCACGCCTCCAGCCATTGAAAAGGTTTCTTTTATCCATTCCCAAGCAGAAGAAATATAAGGAGCCAAGAAATCCAGTACCGAACTGATCCGGTCACTGATATCACCCATAGCTGAGGAAATATCTCCAGCGGCATCATTCATAATTGTACCAATCTGAGAATAAACCTGATCCACGATTGTATAAAACTCTGTAAAGATCGGCTCCATGATTGAGTAAACCTTTTCACTTACTTCAAGCATGGAATTTATTGCTCCGCCGACCACCGTCCCCGCCGCATTGAACGCCTTTCCAAGCAATCCAACAGTTGAGGAAATCGGTTGCATTGCCATGACTGCAATATTTTTAAACAGGCTCAAATGACTTTTCACAGAATTTACTACCGTACTTATACCGCTACCCATATCGCTGAATGCAGTCTTTACGCTGGAGATCAATCCTGTAATGTTTGTGAGTGCTGTAGTCTGCTCAACCACCTCAGTCACTCCCGTAGTAATAACCTCCTGCTTTGTGGTAACAACCTCAGTAACCGGAACCTGTATCTCCTGACCCGTGATTATCATATTCGGATCAACAATATTGTTATAATTTGCAAGCTCCTGATATGTAGTCTCGTACTGTTTGGCAATGTCAGAGAGCGTGTCCCCGCTCTGAACCGTATAGCCTACATATTTTGTAATTTCCTCAGAAACGCTTGCTATACTGTCTGTAACATTCGATACAGAATCCGGTATTGATGTAAAGCCGCTTGTCAGACCTGTTTCCAGTGCTGAAATAATGCTTTCCCCCATTTCTGATATTTTGGGGATAGCCGCGCTTATTCCTGTAGCAATCGCTCCCGGTAAAGCCGCAAATACATTTGCTACCATCGGAATAAGGTTATCCGCTAAAAACGTTACCGCACTCTCTACCAGATTTGACATTGACTCTTTTACATCACCGCCTGTTGACAGATCACCTAACAGATTAGAAGCCGCCGCTTTCATGCTTGCCAGCGATCCGCTGAAAGTAGTAGCCGCCTCCTCCGCTGTTGTACCTGTAACACCAAGATTCTCCTGTATTGCGTGGATTGCATTGTACACATCTGAAAGATTATCAATATCATATTCCACGCCAGTAAGCTCTTGAGCATCTGACAATAGCCGCTCCATCTCTGTTTTCGTACCACCATAGCCAAGCTTCAAGTTGTCCAGCATTGTATAATTCTGCTTAGCAAAGCCCTGATAAGCATTCTGTATATCTTCCATGTCTGTACCAAACTTGTTCGCATTATCAGCCATATCTATGATAGCCTGATCTGCTACATTTGCCGCTTCCGCTGTATCACCGCTTAAGCTGTTCAACAGAGACGCAGAGAAGCTTGTCACCTGTTCCATGTAGTCATTCGCTGATACTCCCGCTGTCTGATAGGCTTTATAAGCGTTCTCTATAACTGTTTCGGCATCGTCCTTAAACAGCGTTTCCACGCCGCCTACACTTTGCTGTAGATCCGCTCCAGCCGATAGAGACTCCATAAGAGCTTTACCAGCCGTTTTTATTGCCACCGTGACAACTACACCGCTCGCAAGAGATTTAAGCATCCCCTGTATACCAGACAATTCAGAGCTTGCATTATCTTCCACATCTACCGGAATAACCTTATCCCTCAACTCACTCAGCTTGTCTTGTACGTTCCCGATCATGCTGGAAGCCTGATCCCGGAGCTTCACAACCGGAGCTGTTACTGTATTTGCTAAAGACTGCAATCTTGATTTTACATTCGTGACCGTGGAGGTTACCTGATCCCTTGCCTTGATAACCGGAGCCGTCACCGTCTGAGATACACTCTTTAAATTATTCTTTATCGTGCTTATTGTAGTTGTTGCCTGATCTTTCGCCCGGATCACCGTTTCTACAGTCTGACTCCTCAGGTTATCCAGATTTGATTTAATCGTGTTTACCTGTTTCATTGCCCCGGAGCTATCGGCATCAATACCGATCTGAGCATCCGTCCCCTGTAAACTGTCAACTAACTCTTTTACCTGTTCAACCTCTTTCTGAGCCTGAGAAGCTTCCGCCTCTACCGTGGCATTTGCGGAAGTACCATCCACTCCGGTTAATGCCTGTTTCATCTGTTCAACTTCTTTTTGTGCCTGTGTAGCGTCTACATTGATTGTATGAGCCTGCTCCACGCCCTCCAGCGCACTTCTGACAGATTCAATCTGTTCCTGAAAGTCTTTTTGTGCCGCTATATTTTTCCGCAATGACGCAAGCATCTGATCTTGTAACGTTATCCTTGCACCAAACTCAACCACATTCCTCACCTCCTAAGTAATAAACCATTTTTCAGTTACGCATTTTTCTCTTTCAGCCGTTCAACTTAAATTGAACGATTCTCAGCTTTTTTAATCTGTTTCTCGATTTTTATTACATGAATTTCAAATTATTTTCCCTTACTCTCTAGTGCGCGTTACTTCCAAAAAGTAAGCCTGTTATTCTGACAAAATATTTATACTGTCTAACACATCAGCATCTATTTGATTCGTTTCGCTATTGATGTAGCTTATCGGTAACTCTATCCGCCTCTGTCTGACCTCCTGATCCGGGGTAAGATAGGGGTATTCTAACGAGGATCTTTTGGTTTTGCTTACGCTTGTGTAATACGGATCATTTTCTCTTAACCACTTATCCGCTGGATCTTCTTCTCTTTTCGCAATTCTCTTTTTATACACTGACTAAGCACACCTCCAGACTAAAAGACTCTTATACCATCCTCATTCTTTTCAGAGTTAGCGATTTGGGAAAAAGCGGCTCCGCCGCTCATTTCCGTAGGAAATGAGGTCTTTTCTTTGTTACTCTTTTTCTTTGTCTGGTTTTTCTTAGTATTTATTTGTTGCGGATTTTCCGTTATCGGATTTCCCGTTTGCGGAAAATCGGTAAACGGTAAATTCTGAGGCGTTTCATAAAGTGTGTAGTCTATATTTGCAAATTTACCGCCTTTCCGCTGTACGGTTCTCACTAAATACCTTTCCCTTTCCAGCTCTTTCAGTGCTTCATTGATTGCATCCTTTCCCTCTTTGAGAATCTTTGTAAGCCCCGCTACTGAATAATCCCAATCATCCGGTAAACTCCACATAAAAGCGAACAGCCCCTTTGCTTTCAGTGAAAGATTTTTATTTCGTAGAACTTCATTGTTCACAATAGTAAAGTTATGATTTTTCTCTATGTGAATTTTGCTCATGACGCACTCACTCCCCTCAATAATTCTCTGTTTACGCTATAGGCGTTTACAGCGAACTTATTTCTTCTCTCATCCTCACAGGGTACAGATTTTACAAGCAAGCCTTTTTCTGTAAGCCGTTTTAAAGACATAGATACAGAGCAATAACAGCTACCGATAATATCCGCGATCTCACCCACAGTACCCCGGAATTCCTGATTATCTATCTGTGAAGCACCATAGATAAAAGCAAATACTTTTTCATCTGTACCGCTCAGACCTAACTTCTTATGCATCCATTCAAATACCGTGTAACTCCTCATTTTCTAAGCCCTCCTTAATTTTTGCGAAAATAAAAACAGGACTGACACAGTTTCATAAATCCTTTAATCCTGTATCAATCCTGTTTTCTCCTGTACCGTTCCCGGTACGTATATTTTACAGGGAGATATTTAATTTTTCAATAGAGCTAAAATAAAATAGCTTTTAGTTTTTCAACAAATTTCTGAGAAATCACAACTTTTTTTTTCTCAGCTTATCAGCCCTCAGCCGCCTCAATAAGAAATTTACTCCAAGCCCGCGCATCATCTTCCCCGCGCATCCTATGTAAACAGTCTTTGTAAGGTATGCTCCAGAACTCCTTACCAAGCCCCTCACAAGTCAACCCCCGTCTTTCATACTTCCGCTCTACGTTCTGTAAGTGGTGTCTGTATTGATGTAAGAAATTCTCTAAGCCCGGATCACAAAGGTATATTTCTCCTGTACTTGTGATATAGCAATCATCCCGCACCCATACGGTTATCACTGGTAAAGAGACTTGATACAGCTCTGATAGCTCTGTGTTTAATACTCTCAGTGTTTCCAGCTTTTCAAAGCTGTCTTTTTCTACCCAACCCTTTTTAGCCTTGCCTACCGGAGCAAGCGCTACACTGTCTTTAAAGAGATTCTTATACAGCTCTACTCTTTCCATGATCTTCATGATCTCAACCCTCCTTTTCCAGTGATTCAATAGCGATCTTCAAAGTATCAATATCTCTTTCATAGATAACCTGTAAAACCTCCGATCTCTCAGCATTCTGAGCATCTTCATACTCCTTTAACCACGTTCTCAGATTCTTCAATGCTTCCTGCTTGCTCATGCTCAATCCTCCCCCAATAGATAGCTGATCTGATTTTCGATCTCCTCAACTACGATATTATAACTGAGTGCGTTAGTGAGGAGCTTCCTTGCATCTTTCTTTGTCACGTCAAAATCTGTTGCTATTCTATCTGTTAAATGCTCTGTTACCTCTTTCATCGTCAAATTATCTAACTGTGTCATACGATCACCTTTCCGCCCGTCCAGCCGATAGCTCAGCTCTGTATGTATTACCAGCGATAATAGCTATCAAACAGCATATCAATGCTTTTCTGACTCGTGAATGTCACATTAGAGCAACCCTTAACAAATGCTGTAACATCATAAAACTTTGTATCATTCACAATCCACTCAAGCGCCGCCCGGAGATCTTCAAGAGTCTTACAAGCGAAATAGTGACCGTGAATCTGACTATAATCCTCAGTCTCAACTCTGAACCAAAACTTTGAATACTCATAATCAATTCTTCCTGCACAGATATAACCTCTATCCTCACCCTCACACTGTACCCGGATAAGCTCTTCATTCATTGCTTTCTGGTACTGCTCACGCTCTTTCCAAAACTGCTCATTAGTCATATCCTTTACCCTCCTGTACCTTTCTGAGCTGTTTACAGCCTCATACAGCCCTTTTCCTGTTTTACCTTGTCAATCCTCTATAAATTGCTCTAAAGCCGTTCTCAGGCTCAATACAGCCGTTTCCGGTTCATAATGCGTTTTAAATATAATATCGTCCTGCACGTTGCCGACTGTTAAACCATTCAGCGCATAGTATTTTACGAATCCCCTTACAATCTCACTGTCTGACAGATTGCCGTGTGCAAGATCGAATAACCAAAGCTTGTGATCTTCTGTTGCTCTATTCTGCATCATGCCGCCCTCCTTTAAATGATTGCTACCCTCAGCTTGTTATAAGTCCGCCTCAGGTAACTGTGTACTGTAGGGGTTTTAACGTTCATGATCTTTGCGATCTCCGGTTTTGTGTTCCCCCTGAGAGTAAGCTGTATTGAAAGACGCTCCCGATCTGAAAGACCTGACCGCGCTATCACATCCTCAAACTCTACCAGCGCAAACTCCTTACACTCTACAGAGAAGCAAACCTTTCCATACCCTTTCCAGTCCTCAGCGCACTCATTATTGATTAAGCCGTTTAAATGCTCATAGCTCGTTGTAACTTGTTCCGGGTTTCGTGCTTTGCAAGTAGCCTTTACATACAGCGTGTTATATCTCCGGCTGATTGCTGAATAAAGAAACGTGGTAAACGCCGCTGATTTTGAGCTATCAAAGTACCGGATCACTCTGAACATTTCCATCATGCCCTCCTGTAGCAGATCCTCCAGCTCACTTCCCGGAATGTTTGAGTATTCCTTTGCCAGCGACTTCCTCAGCCCCTCAGTCCTTTCTAACAATTCCTCAAAGATTGCATCATCCTGTGTTGCGTTGTACTCATCTACCAGTTGCTCATCACTTTTTTCCGCATAAATTTTTGATCTCATCTTGTTTCCTCCTGCTTTCTCCTGTTTTCTTAAAATTCCTTTTAACTTGATTCGTATATATTTAACATATACTCAATAACAATATAGTATATGTTTAACATATAGTCAAGCAAAATATTCCTCACATTCCTCAATTTCTCTGACCTTTCGGGTTAAAACCATGATATAATCACTTATCCCCCTGAGAATCTAAAGGAGCATCGTACACAATGGGAGCAAAGTACACAGAGGCTCAGAAAAGAGCCACAATGAAATATCAGAAAGAGAACACAAGCCTTATAGGAATACGTGTTTCCAAAGAGAAAAGAGCGTTGTACCAGTCGGAAGCTGAAAAGGCTGGAAAGAGCCTGAGCGCGTTCATCATTGATATTGTTGATGAAAAAATAGCAGAGAGCTGATCCGTTCGCTCTCTGCTATCTTCCAGCGGCACACAGTCGCGCTAAAATACACGGGGTTTTCTTCTTACTCGATATGTCACTACATGGAGTATGAATTTCCTGCAATCTTTGATAACCGTCTTTGCCAGTTCATAATCTGGTAACTCAGGATCAAGCTTCCTCTCACCCCGATCAACCGTACTGATATAGAAATTCTGCTTTTCCTGAGACGGCTGATAATGCCGTGTATCTTCTCTCCAGTCGTTCCAGATCTCCAGCATCATAATACTCAGCCCCCGGACAACTCTTTGATTGATATTCCCCTCATCCACCTCAATCTTTATGTATTGCTTTGTTACCCTGTTTATTATCGCTTCCTCCTGATACATCCCTTTACCTCCTGTATGTGCTTTTTTTTTCAGTTTCAGAGTAATAACTCCACATTTTTATAAATTTAGGCATAAAAAAAGGAGCTTTACGCTCCTCCATCTGAATCCGGTTATTATATTTCGCTTAAAATGCTACCTAATAAGATAACGCAACATTGGCGGCATTCACGATTGCTTGGCAGCGAAGCGTGGTAATGTCTCCCTGCCAGAGATAAATCCCGTCCTGCACGGGGGTAAGGTCAGCAATATCTGTAATGCCTTTTCGCCGAAGCTCCTCCTGCAGATATTGGTCCTGTATTTCCAGAAAATCCGGACTGACCGATTTTGGCATCCGTATGTTAAACAGTGCCCGCAGAAGCCGTTTCTGCTGCTGTTCATCGGATGGGATTTCCATATCCCGGTACTGTTTTTCCTCGGAAAGAAGTTCCCTGATTAAATAAATCCTGCGTTCGTCCTGTGTCATGGTCCCCCCACTGTTCCTCTCTTGTGATTTCTTAGGATCGCTTATTGATCCTTTATTCTTTCTTGCGATTCCCCTCATTCTCTTATTGACCGCTTGTAATCTCTTGCGATCGCCTGTCATCTCTTGTTGACCGCTTGCGACCTCCGGTGATCCACTATCCTACCACTATCCCCTCTTCTCGATCGTCTGCTTCGGGCAGTTTTCATGGAAACAGAAAAAGACATTCAAGCAACGCCGGCAAAAGAATTGCCGACCTGTCCGGTAGAGACGACACTGATGTTGATCAGCGATAAATGGAAGGTGCTGATTCTCCGGGACTTGCTGCCCGGTACGAAACGGTTTGGAGAACTGAAGAAATCCATCGGACATATTTCACAGAAGGTACTGACCTCTCAGCTTCGCCAGATGGAAGAAAGCGGGCTGGTGATCCGAACTGTCTTCCCGGAGGTCCCACCCCATGTGGAATATACTCTGACCGATTTAGGCTACAGTCTGAAACCGATTCTGGATGCCATGTGGGACTGGGGCGAAAACTATAAAGCGCAGAATAGACAGTGAACTATAGTATCAGGCCATGTAAAAAAGGCCTCTGCGTGTGGCGGTATACACTCCTCCGGTCTCACTGATCCATCCCTCATGAATCTTTTCATCCAGCTCCCTGCGAATTTCTTCCGGCATTGTCTGTCCAAAGCGTTTTTCAAAGGCCGCTGCATCCAGCCCCTGTGTGAGCTTCAAACGACCACTCACATAATTTTTCATCAGGAAGCTTTCATCTGCGATATACACCTCAGAAGTAAGCTTCTCAAAGTCGCCCGCATTTTTGACATACAGGGCACAGTTATTTGTGTTCCGTGTCATATACCCGTCCAGCACAGTCACCGCGTTGACACCCATACCCAGAACAGAGGTGCCATTCAGCTTCAGGGACTCGAACAGATACTCATGGTGCGGACGGCAAAACAATCCAGCCGCATACTGGAGATATCCGTTGTCTGTAAGGTATGTACAGGCGTGATCATACAGTTCAAACCGTTCCTGCTCATCCGGCATTCCCTCCGCGTCTGTTACCGCCAACGGCTCCACACAGATATGTTCCGGCCGCATGATAACGCAGGAGTGAAGCGTATTATGCCAGGATACCATGGTCTGTCCTGGTATTCCATAATTAACAGTCAGGCTGACATTATTCAGATGAAACTTATGCAGAAAAAGCATGGCGTTACGTGTATTCTGCATACGAAACGCGCAGTTTAGCGTCTTCAGTTCTTCGTCATTTTCCGAGCGCATCATCAGCTCTGCCCGGGTCGGATGCCCTGCGGCAATACCCGTCAGCGAGGGAGTACCTATGGTATTCGGCAGGGCATCGAAGCTGATCTCCGCTCCCTTCGCTACCGGAAGCGTATGCCGCACCATAGACAACAGCCGTCCCAGCAGATCCGGCTTCATTACGGTAGCGCTGCCGCCGCTTAAGTTCACCGCCCGGATTTCATAATCCGTCAATTCATCCTTATAAGACTGCACTTCCCGCATAAGCGCTGCAAGATACATGTTTTTCTGCTCATTCGTACCTGTCGCGTTAAAATGTCTCAGGTATTTTTCCGGATAAATACAATACGGAATATGAATATCCAGAATCAGTGACTCGTGTTTCTCTCCCATCTGATGCCTCCAATCAATTCTGATCGTCTTCTCAAGTGAAAATGCCGCCCACAGACAAATCCTGCCAATGAGACGACATTTTAATATGCGCAGGGCTGCAAGATGTATTTTTCTGGCTACCGCCAGACGCAGCCCGCGCGGACGAGCAGGAGACGACAAGCTGTCTCCTGCCCAATTCTGCTATCTTACTTCTCTGCCGCGAAATCAGCCCGGGCCGCCCGCACCTGTCTGAGCAGCTTCTACCGCCTCTACCGGCGTACCAAGGAATTCCTTATCAGAAGCTACCTGATGACCCGCGATCCATCCGTGCGTCATTGCCATACCAACAGAGTTTCCTGCAAACGGTGTGCTGTATCCGAAGCCATAGCGTCCGCCAAGGCAGTTGCCGGCCGCATACAGGCCTTCAATCGGCTCCCAGTCCTGATTTACCACGTTCTGTGTCTCATCCGTCACAAGGCCGGACATGGTAACCATCGCCGGGCTGGTAGAATGAGAGGTAGAACTTGTTCCGCCATAGAACGGAGCGGTATCAATCGGGATCATGTAAGGAGCATCTTTTCCGTAATCGCTGTCAACGCCTGCCGCACACAGCTCATTGTAATGCTCGATGGACGCCAGGAAGTTCTCTTTGGCATCACCGGTATATCCAAGCAGATCTGCCAGTTCATCAAGCGTATCCGCGCAGAAAATGCTGCCGCTCATCTGATCGCGCTCCGCCAGGTTTGCGATCGTAATAGTATTTGACTGTCCCGGTACACAGGCGTCCATATCAGCCTCTACCTTGTCCCAGTAATCCTGCATACCAAAGTTCGGCGCTCCATGATCAAGCGGAGCTGCTTTCAGCGTTTCTCTCCAGTTCGCATCTGTCACATAGCAGCAAAGGCCTGCCGGCTGACGCAGCGTAACTGCAGAAATCTGCGCAATCGAACCCTCGTTCATGAAACGCTTTCCGCGTGAATTGAGCATCAGCATCGGAGCGGTTCCCCACGGACCTGACGCGCCTCCGCCAAGACCCATCCAGCCGCGCGGTGACGGCTCAATCATAGCGCCGATCCAGCATGCCATCTTGTGTCCGGCGCCGTTCCTTGTACCTGCGGAAGTCCAGCTGTCAGCGGTTGAGCCGCTGCGCTCCGCCCATTCCATGCCTTCATTCAGGAGAGCCCAGCACATTTCCGGATCTCCGATATAATCGCCTGCGCAGAGGATCACACCTTTGTTGCAGTTATAGCGATAGTAGGTGCCGTCTGCGTCTTTCGCATACAGACCAACCACTTTTCCGGTATCGTCCTGAATCAGTTTCACGCCTTCCCGTTCGAAATCCCAGGTGCAGCCTTCGGTCTCCTGTACATATTTTACCACATACTTATGGATATACTCAATATTATTTCCCTGATATCCATAGAACTGCGCATTGCACGGCCAGGTCTTATATCCGCCGCACTCAATCGGATATTCCGCATTCTGCTGTCCGTATGCTGCCTGCGTATTACACATCGGATACGCAAACATATTGCTCATGTCATAGTATCCTTCACCGCCAGCCGGCTCACCGTTTACCCACTGATCTCCGGTGCTTCCGTCGCCGGTCGCGGTCGGAACGATCACAGCGGTGCTGGACAGATAAACATTGCTGTCGTTCTCCTGACGCTCTGTCTCATAAGAGTCATAAATCTCCTTGTACCGGTCAAACATTTCACCGGAATACTGAACGAAGTTCTTGATAATCTCCGGATTCACACGGCCTGCCGCTCGCTTACAGAACTCAGCCGTAATAGCTCCTGTATCATAAGGACCATACCCACGGTCAATCAAAAACTGCGAATTCACGTGGCCGATATCCTCGCCATACCAGCCGCCCATATTGGATCCGGTCTCTTCCAGATCTACAAAGCTGCTCCACGCCTGTTTTTCTACTACAGCAACCGTGGAACCTTCATCCACTGCGCCAAATGCAGCGCCAACACCTGAGTGACCGCCGCCAAGAATAATCACATCAAAGGTACCTGCGTCTACATAATCAGCCGGATCCTCCGGAGCTTCACCAAGCCAATCGCCAGGACCGCAATAGCCCTTTACCCTGCCGGTAACCTCTGCCGCTTCTTCCTCTTCATATTCGCTGCCGCTCGCTTCCGCGATACACTTTGCTACACAGGTCTCAATCGCCGCTACCGAAGCGACCAGTGTGCAGCTGGATACAGCGTCAACATCTGTGCCCTGTCCTTCCACAATCGCAGCTGCCATTGCTTCCTTCTTCTCATCGGTCAGCAGATCCTGATCGCCTGAAGATTCGATCGTGCAGGCTGTGATCGCGTCCGAAGAAAAGTCCATGGTAACAGTAATGCTGGAATAAGAAGTCTCTTCTGTAGCTGTATATGTACCTGGCGTATACAGATCTGTCGATGCGCTCTCTTCCTCTGCAGCAGCCGGAATATGCAGGAATCCCAATACTGCAGCACTTGCGCTTGCCGCCGCTGCGCTCTTTAAAAACTCACGGCGGGAAAGAAATTTGCCCATTTGTAAATCCTCCTTCTTTTTTTCTTTATTTTAACATGCATTTACTTGCATTTGAAGACAGATAATCTTATAATCGTTATAAGGTAATCCTAATAAAGCTTCCTTTTTAAAACGAAATCTGACCGGAGAATTATCAAAAAATGTATAATAAAAAACTTGACACCTTTCTGCTCGTATCCGAATGCAAAAGCTTTTCAAAAGCCGCTCAGGCGCTTTATATTACTCCAAGCGCAGTGATCCAGCAGATCAATCACCTGGAACAGGAGCTGCAGGTCACTCTTTTTACCCGGACAAAGCACGGTCTTGCGCTTACTGATGCAGGACGTTATTTAAAAAATGAAGGGGAAATATATGTCAAAGAGGGAAAGCGAATTCGCCAGGAACTGCTTTCCGTCAGTACCAAAGTCAATACCATATGCGTAGGTACTTCTTTAAACTATAAAATACGCCTGCTGTATGATCTCTGGATCCTTTTTTCGAATAAAAAAGAAGATTATAACATTCGTCTTGTGAATCTGGCCACCGGGCCGAACCATTTTACCCAGGCTGATTTAATTGAAGGAATTCGTGCAGACGTTCCCTGGCAAAAGGACTGGGCATTCCTGAAAATATGCGAGATGCCGCTCGGATGCGCCGTATCCAAAGATCATCCGCTCGCATCAAAAAAAGTTTTACGCTACGATGATCTGCAGAAATACCCTGTTTTCGTGATGAAACATATGCCAAAGGAAAACGAAAACGCACTTTTCCACAATTTTAAAATGCATCAGATCCATCCGACGATCACCGACATGGTCGAAGAATCCCTGATCTGGGAGTGTTGCTGCCATCAGTGCATTCTTCTCGCACCAGCCTGCTGGCAGGATATTCTGTTTGATATGGTGATTCTTCCCTTTGAATGGAACTGCACTCTTTCTTATGGTTTTTTTTATCATGAAAATGCATCTGTGCCGGTAAAAGAATTCCTCAAATATATCCATGAAGTGTATCATGAGAAAAACGGTCCGGAAATCGTGCCGTTTTTCTAACATGCGCCCTGTCAAAAGGGATTTTATCCGGATTAATCCAGATCACTTCTTCCACAGCCTGGATGGGCTTTCCCTGTTTCCCAGCCAGTCCAGCAGATAGATCGCCTGAATTCCTTCGTAATTGCCGGGAGTATTCTGATCCATCGTCAGAACGATTTTTTCGTAATTATCCCGGATCGCACGCAGCGGACGCAATTCACGTTCAAAGGTCTCTTCCGCAGTCATATCAGCGGTCACCTGCACATACATATATGCACCCTGTTTTTCCGCTACAAAATCCACCTCAGCATTGCCCTGTTTCCCCATGGTAACCTTATAGCCTCTGCGAAGCAGTTCAAAATAAACCACGTTCTCTATAGAGAAACCAAAATCGTAGTTTTTTCGGGGAAGAATATGATTGCGGATGCCCAGATCCACCATATAATATTTGCGGTTTGCTTTCAAAAGCTGCTTTCCTGCAATATCGAAGCGGTCGACAGGGTAAAAAATGAAGGACTCCACCAAAACCTCCACATAATCATTCACCGTATTCGGAGAAATCTTCCGGCCGCCCGATACCAGATAATCTGTAATGCTCCTGATCGAAACCGGACTGCCAATGACACTTGCAAGGTATCTCGCAATCGTCTTCAAAAGAGCAATATCTGTGATTTTTCTTTTCGCCGAATCGGACTCTCTTCTCACCTGACGGTCTTCGATATCCCGAACGATCACTGTATTATAGATGCCTTCAAGATACATATCCACCTTTTCACTGGTACGGTCCATAACGGCAATATACGGAAGACTGCCATTTTTCAGATATTCTGCAAAACCCTTTTCAGCCTCCACTTTTGTAAGTGTCTGAAATTCAGCAAAAGAAAGCGGCAGCATTTTGATTTCGACATAGCGCCCGGATAAAAGTGTCGCCAGATCTCCGGAAAGCATATATGCATTGGAACCGGTGATATACAGATCTATGCCCGGCTTTACATAAAGGCTGTCCACAACCTTTTCAAACTGGGGAACTTTCTGAATTTCATCCAGGAAAATATAAGTGATCCGGCCTTCTGACAGACGCTCTTTCAGCCAGACATAAAGCTTTTTATAATCCAAAAGCTCTTCATATTCCAGTTCTTCAAAATTAACTGTGATTATCTGATCGGAAGAAACGCCCTGTGTTTTCAGATAATCCTGATACTGCAGCATCAGAGTCGACTTCCCGCAGCGCCGGATTCCTGTGATAACCTTTATGACCTGCTCATCTTTCCAGCTGATAAGCGCATTCAGATATTCTGTCCGTTCAACCATTTTGCGCACCCCCGTATTTTCTGTTCCCATTCTAGCATATCATTCTAAAAAAATCAATTTACTTTCCGAAATCGGAACATAAATTGATTTTTGTTTGTTTTCATTCTTAATTCGGAACAAAATCAATTGCCTGACACTTTCATTTTTTCTAACATGAAAAAATGAACTTCTCATTACTCCAGCATTTCCAGCGTACAGTTCTGCGCGATGCTCTTGCGGATGGCTGCCCGGAGAGGAAGTACGCTGGCAGGAGATACACTGAGCTCATCAATGCCAATGGCCAGGAAAGTAGGCAGCAGAGAAAGATCCGCTCCGAGCTCACCACAAATGCCGATCCAGATGCCCTCTGCATGAGCGGCATCTGCCGCCATTTTCAGCGCCCGCAGAATCGCCGGATGATGAGGGTCGAAGAACTTGCCCAGATCATTGCACTGGCGGTCACAGGCCAGAGTGTACTGAGTCAGGTCGTTCGTGCCTACAGAGAAGAAGTCCACCAGCTTTGCCAGGTCATGAGCCATAAAGATGGAGGCCGGTGTCTCGATCATAATACCGATCTCTGTCTCCGGATTAAAAGGAATACCTTCTTTGGTCAGCTCCGCCATGACGCTGTTGCAGGCCCGTTTACACTCCTTCACTTCCCAGACGGAGGTAATCATGGGGAACATGATTGCCACCTTGCCGTAGGCAGAAGCACGGTACAGCGCCCGAAGCTGCGTGCGAAACACCTCCGGCCGGTTCAGGCAGATCCGGATGGCCCGAAGCCCCATAGCCGGATTCTCCTCTTTCGTCAGGTTAAAGTAATCGACCTGCTTATCCGCGCCGATGTCCAGGGTACGGATGATAACCCGCTTGCCGTTCATAGCCGCCGCCACGGTCTTGTACGCCTGAAACTGCTCCTCCTCGGTCGGATAGTCGCTGGCAGCCAGATACAGGAATTCCGACCGGAACAGACCGATGCCCTGGCCATCATTGGCGAGAACAGCGCCGACATCTTCCGGAGAACCAATGTTGCAATAGAGCTTGATATGCCGCCCGTCCAGAGTCACGTCCTCCTGCCCTTTCATCGTCTGCATCAGCTCCCGCATCTGCTCCTGCTTCGCCAGCTTATCCCGGAAAGACTGGAGCGTCAGCTCATCCGGCTCCAGACAGATTTTCCCCGTCTCACCATCGATGTAAGCCGTCCGGCCTTCATAGTCCTGCTTCAACGCATCCCCCAGACCGCAGATGGCCGGAATGCCCATAGTTCTGGCCAGGATCGCCGTATGGCTGTTTCCGGAGCCTCCCTGAGTGATGAAGCCCAGGATCTTGCTCTTGTCCAGCTGAAGGGTCTCCGAAGGAGCCAGGTCGTCAGCAGCCAGAATCACTGGTTCTTCTGAATCAATGCCGCCCTCCACGATTCCCATGAGATTGTTCAGAATCCGCCGGGTGACATCCTTGATGTCAGCGGCTCTGGCCTGCATATATTCATCATCCATAGCGGCAAACATCGCGGCAAACTGTTCCCCGGCCTGCCAGGCCGCATATTCCACATTGCACCGTTCCTCTTCCAGGGTTGTCAGAATGCTCCCTACATAATCCTCATCCTCCACGAACATGGCATGCGCCTCAAACAGAACGGCTGACTCATCACCAGACTCTGCCCGGCATTTTTCCGCCAGCGCTTTCAGCTGCTTCACAGACTGCGCCTGCGCCCGCTCAAACCGTGCCTTTTCGTTCTCCAGATCTTCCACAGTATTACGTACGATCTCACCGGTATTACGCTGAAAAAAATACAGCGGACCGCTGGTTACGCCCCGGGACACGCCCTTACCCTGCAATAAAATCATATGATCCCCCATTTTTCTAACAAAAACAGATAGATAATCTCCATTTACCATGAAAGCCCGAAATCAAGCTCGTAATAGTTACCTGCCGCGTCACGGTAAGCATAGGCTTTTCCGTTTTCGTCTTTCAGCTCTTCCGGCATATACTGATCTTTCTCATAGCCCGGGACATCGTTTGGCGAAATACAGATGCCATCTGCGTTTACTGCCAGCACCTCATCACCCCTGGGTAAAGTAAAGGGCAGCCTGCCTGCAGGAGTGAAGCGCCCGAACATCACATCCAGAGTGGCGTCCGGATTCGTCTCAAAACCAGCCGTCAGAGCATCTGCATAGCGTTCTACATTGCCCACCAGCCATGCCAGGTGGAAGTTGATATTGGCGATGACCTTACCACCGTGTGCGTGGACAGCATTGGAGATTTCTGCGATTTTTTTCGCTCCGGTAAGGGTGGTTTCCAGATGCGTTTCGGCCATGGGCCGGCAGAAGGAATCCACATCCTGTACTTCTTTTTCCTCACAGATGTCCAGTTCCAGGTACCCGGCAGTCGCGGAGAAATACTCGCCGGAGGATGGATTCACGAAGAGAATCGCGATATCCGCCTCGTTGTAATCGTCTGTCAGGTTCACATCACCCAGCATAGCCCGCAATACTCTGGAAGCTGCTTCTCCCGCTTCGGCGGTCTTGTGGAACGCCTCCGCATATACTTTCTTTCCGCTATATTTTTCAGCAGTCAGAGGGAGGATACCGTCATTCTTAAGAAGAACAACACTCTGATGGTTGGCACGATCAGCGTTGGCCAG